>JABDOU010000142.1 GCA_013043085.1 Acidimicrobiia bacterium | reverse complement strand
ACCTCCTAGGAATGGCTATCCCACAATAGCGTCTGCCATGCGCGCGGCCTGCAGGCACATGTCGACGTTGTGCACCCGAACGACTGCGACTCCGGCCAGAACCGCGGCTACAACCGTTGCGGCGGTTCCGACATCTCGATCGGCCGGATCCTGTCCGCCAAGCACGGAACCGATGAACGACTTGCGGGAGGCACCAACCACGACCGGATACCCCGAGAGGACGAATCGATCGAGATGTCTCAAGAGTTGGAGGTTGTGGTCGACGGTCTTGCCAAACCCGACTCCCGGATCTATCGCAATCGCCGACACCTTCACGCCGGCGTTACGAAGGGTCGCAGCCTGCCGCATCAGATAGCTCGCGACTTGTCCAACAACATCTTCATAGGTGGGATTCTCCTGCATGGTCCGTGGTTCACCGAGCATGTGCATGGCCACAACTGCTACTCCGGCATCCGCTGCCAGGTCCACCATGTCGGACGATCTGAAACCGGTGACATCATTGATGATCGAGGCTCCGGCGGCGACGGCGGCCCTTGCAACCCGGGGTTTGGAAGTGTCGATCGAGACGGTTACCCCTTCAGACACCAGGGCCTCGACCACCGGTAGCACTCTGGCTTGCTCGACTTCCTGTGGTACCGGCTCAGAACCTGGCCGGGTCGACTCGCCGCCTATGTCGACGATATCGGCGCCGGCTCCCACCAGCGCCAAACCCTGTTCAACGGCGGTATCCGCATCATTGAACTCTCCGCCATCAGAGAAGGAATCCGGGGTCACGTTCAATATCCCCATCACGAGCGTCCGGGATCCATCCCAGAGAACCCGCCCGCCGGTGCGCCAGGTCAGATCTACGAGCCTTCGAGATTCTGCGTCGCCGAGATTCCGGTGACCGGTTTTACGGGAGAACCGGCAGGATGGATGCGTTGTCCGTTCGGTGAGTGAACCCATTTCTTCACAGGCTCGAAAATCATGGCAACCTCGTCGGCATCCACCGTTTCGCGCTCGATGAGTGCATCCGCCAAACGATCCAGCACATCCTTGTGTGTGGTGAGGATCGTGTGAGCCTCCTCGTGGGCCTTCTCGATCAGTTTCCGGATCTCCTCATCGATGACAGACGCCATCTCGTCTGAATAGTCCTGCGACCGTCCATAGTCACGTCCGAGGAAGACCTCAGATTGGGTCTGGCCGTACTTCATGGGACCCAGGCGATCCGACATGCCGTATTCCATGACCATTTTGCGTGCCAGGTCAGTCGCTTTTTCTATGTCATCCGAGGCGCCCGTCGTGATATCCCCAAATTGAATTTCTTCGGCGACGCGTCCCCCGAGCATCATCGCGAGGCGGTCAACCATGCCGGACTTGTGCATGAGGTAGCGATCTTCGGTCGGCAGCGCTTGCGTCCATCCGAGCGCACGACCTCTTGGAATGATCGAGACCTTGTGAATGGGGTCGTTGTTCGGCAACGCATGGCCGACGAGCGCATGCCCGCCCTCGTGGTAAGCGATGGTGAGCTTCTCTTCATCGGTGATGAGCCTGCTCTTCCGCTCGGGACCGGCCATGACCCGGTTGATGGCCTCTTCGAGCTCGACCATCGAAACCTCGGGCTTGTCGTATCGAGCCGAGAGCAAGGCGGCCTCGTTGATGAGGTTTGCGAGATCAGCACCTGTGAAACCAGGCGTTTGGCGGGCGAGAACCTCGAGATCGACATCCGAAGAAAGTGGTTTGCCCTTTGAGTGGACCCGCAGGATCTGTTCGCGCCCCTTCAGGTCCGGGCGATCCACAACAATCTGGCGGTCAAAGCGACCCGGACGCAGGAGTGCCGGATCGAGAATATCCGGACGGTTGGTGGCCGCGATGAGAATCACGCCGAGGTTGGCGTCGAATCCGTCCATTTCCACCAGCAACTGATTGAGGGTCTGCTCCCGCTCATCATGCCCGCCGCCAAGACCGGCACCACGCTGTCGCCCAACGGCGTCGATCTCATCGATGAAAACAATCGCAGGAGCCTGAGCTTTGGCTTGTTCGAACAGATCGCGAACGCGACTAGCTCCGACGCCGACAAACATCTCGACGAAATCCGAACCGGAAATCGAGAAAAAGGGAACCCCGGCCTCGCCTGCAACTGCGCGAGCCAAGAGTGTCTTCCCGGTACCGGGAGGGCCAAAGAGAAGCACACCCTTCGGGATCTTGGCTCCCATTTTTCGGAACTTGTCAGGGCTCGAGAGGAATTCCCGGATCTCCTCGAGTTCTTCAACCGCCTCGTCGATGCCGGCTACGTCTTTGAACGTGACTTTGGGCTGATCCTTCGAAATCTGCTTGGCCTTGGCCTTTCCGAACTGCATGATCCGGGAGCCGCCGCCCTGGGCCTGCATGATGATGAAAAACATGAACCCGAGAATCAGAATCCAGGGGAGCAAGCTGATGATGATCTCGCCGAATGTCGTTTCCTTCTTGCGAATGTCGAACTCGACGTCGTTGGCCTGCAGCAGGTTGGTTAGATCTCCTTCGAACTCGCCCGGGTAGTTGGAAATGAACCTCGGGTCGGTGGCCTCACCCTCAACGAAGTTGCCTTCGATGAAGTCAGCATTCGAGACAATCACCGCGTCCTGCACACGTCCGGCTGCGATCTTTTGGAGAAGATCCGAAAAAGGAACCTCTCCGGGAGCGTTGGCCGAAGTTATGAAACTCTGGACTGCCAGGATGGCCACGAGGATCAGGACCACAGAGGCGATCGTATTGCGGACGTTGCGATTGATCATCGATTGTCTCTCAAAGGGGCTTTGTTCATGTTGGGGTGCTTTGGTGAAGCTATGTCGGCTCTTGCGAACTCGTCCTGGCTCCGCGGCACATGCATGCTCGTTGCATTGGTCGTCGAATTACGGCTACCAACCCGTTTGCCTCGCCAATGCTATGCGTTTTCGGCAACTACCGGAACACGATTGAGCAAGATGGTATCAAACTGCCGCAATTTCCTCCTCATTCATCACGGTTATGTACGGGAGGTTGCGATAAAGCCCGAGATAATCCAGCCCATACCCGACGACAAAATCCGGAGGGATTATGAATCCGGGATATTTGCAGGACACCGCGGCTCGCTGAAGCCCTTCTTTGACCAGCAGCGAGCAGACCTCGATTGATGCCGGTTTCCGCATGGAAAGACTCTTCAGCAAATAGTTGAGCGTGAGGCCGCTGTCGATGATGTCCTCGACGATCAGAACATCACGGCCCTCAATGTCGCGTTCGAGATCCTTGATGATCCGCACGACGCCGGATGTTTGCGTTGCCGCTCCGTACGAACTCACCGCCATGAAATCCATATCCATCGGTAGCTCTATGGCACGCGCCAGATCAGCCATCAGCATCACCGCTCCCTTGAGGATGCCTACCAAAAGAAGATCGCGACTCTCGTAGTCCTTGGTGATCTCTGCGGCGAGCAACCTGATCCTGTCCTGGATCTCATCTTCGGTAATGAGCACATTGCCGACCGTCACGACTACTCCTGAATGTGGGCGGAGGCGTAACGGTAGCTGGTAGAGGTGTCTGTAACCCAGCTCCATGGAGCAGTGCGACACCCCGGCACCCAGGCAATCCGCCCATCGACCTCGAGCAGCGGCCAGTCTTCCCGATCTAGCGCTCCGATGCCCGCTTCGGCGAGAACTTCCGAGACCGGCTTGTGACCCCCGGCGCCCAGTTCGATGACATCATCCCTCTCCAGGGGTCGCACGGACATGCCGGCTGTTGCTGTGCCGTCGAATACTGCACGCCAGTGTCCGGATGGAAAGAACAGGGGCCGAACCTCGTTCTCAACCACCTCAATCGTTATGGCCGGCTCTGGAACGTGGTCGACGGGCGAAAACCACAACCAAGGCCCGGCGCGATGGACGGTCACGCCTCCGGCCAATTCTTGCGAACCGACCTCACCAGCAACGCACGCCATCACCCGCTCGACTTCGGCCGCAGTTCCCGCATAGGGACCTCGCACCTGGCGCAGGGTACGTCGGATCACACGTCGCCCAATGGCAGCGGGCAGGCTGGTGAGAGCGGGCGCCGGAAGACCGACGCTCCGGCCCCTTTCAACGAAGGCGACCTGATCGGCCAGCTCGCCCATCAGACTCAGGTCGTCGCGGACGATATCGCTGCTGCGAGCAAGGTTCCTCACAACGACGGAGCTTGGATCGAGATGCTGAAGGATCGAACGCACGCGGTTTCGTTCCAGAGAGAGATCGGTATTCGACGGATCGTCGACGTAGTCGAGCTCTAATAACTCGGCTAGTTCGCGGGTCTCCGAGCGACCAACGGCCAGAAGTGGCCGCAACAGGTTTCCGCGGATCGGATGCATCGCGGCCATGCCGTCGAGACCCGTCCCGCGCATGAGGTGCAGCAACAGAGTCTCTGCCTGGTCGTCACGCGTGTGTCCGGTGGCGACCCAGGCGCCCGCCAACTCGAAAAGCGCCGCATACCTTCCCTCGCGTGCTCGGGCTTCAGACTGTTTCTTGCCGGTCGAGATCGCTACCCGGCCGTGACGAATCCCGAGTCGGGTTGCGATGGCGGCCGCCGCGACTCCAAGGTCCGGAGACGCAGCCCACCCGTGATCGACATAACACGTCGAAAGATTGTCGGAGCCTCGTAACTCTGCGAGAGCCCAGGCACATATCGCGCTATCCGCGCCTCCGGAAAGTCCGACAACGATCGGCTCTGGACCCACTGTTTCCAGTACGGGTCGCACGCGTTCGAGTACTGTCGAACGCAGGTGCGCTAGGCGATCCGCTCCAGCCATCGCTTGGGGTCCTTGATCTCGGAGAGCGTCGGCAAATGCTGAGGTGATGTCCATGCCCGGTCGATCACGTCAAAGCTGGCGGCTCGTTCGACACCCTTGATGAAGCGTTCCCCCATTTCGTACTGCCGCATTTTCATCTCGAGCCCCGTGAGTCGCAGAAAGCCCTGGGTCTTGGGATCGGCTCGTCGCTGCTTGAGTACGGCAGACATGCGACCCTGGCTCGTCAACTCCCGTTCGCCGATCCGGTCCATGACAACATGACCGTGGCCCTCGAGCAACGACATGAGAGCCTGAACTTTGTCTAACTGTTCCCTCTGCGTTTCCGTCGCCAGGAGGCCGATCGCCCCCCGCTCACCAATGACATCACGGCCTTCAGACTGGGCAGCTCGTATCTGTTCAAAGACACGCAGCACTCCACCTTTTTCGGGTACCGCCGAGGTAACCAGCTCGTCGACCAGGCCAAGGAAATAGTCGCGCATCCACGGAACACCGATGAATTGAGCTCGATGGGTGCATTCGTGGAGCGCAATCCAGAACCGAAACTCCGATGGACGAAACTGATACTGCCGTTCGAGACTCAGGACGTTCGCCCCGACAAGAGCAATCACATCCCCCTCGTCCGAGCGGGGCATGACGAGTTCATATTGGCCGAGAACCCGACGGGCGAAGAAGCCGAGCACGGCGCCCATCTCGGTTGCGATCACCTTTGGTCCGATGATCGAATCGTCACCGCCCAGCTTTTCCTCGGCAGGCTTGAGCAGCCGGGCGAACACATCAACGTTGCGTTCGACCCATTCAGTTCTCGAAACCACCACCGTCGTGGGATCTCCGTATGTGGTGAGTCCGGTTTCGGATTCGACGAGAAATTTCGCTCGATGGAGGAGCGCCGGAAGTTCATCACCCAGAGCACTGGTGTGGTAGGTGTTTTCCAACGGATGGGTTCCTGCGAATCGAACGCCGATCGATGTAGCCAACGGCCATGCCACGCCACTCATTCAGGCACGCTTTCGCACTGGAGGGTCATGCCGCTATTCGACAATCTTGTACTTGGACCTCATGCGAATCCAGCGGAGAACGGTGACCCCGACGCCAAGCAGCATCAGTACCAGGAATGTTGGAACGAGGTATCGGAAGGTCCACGCCGGTTCGATTTCCGGTCCCCCTTCGGACTCCACAATCACCGCCGGTTCGATTCCTTCGAATGTCTCGCCTTCTTCTTCCGTAACTTCCACCTGTTCTGACTCTTCGGTTGCCGATGCCGCCGAGACCAATGGCCCGACAGCGAACCCGAGGGCCAGGATGGCCAGGAGGAGCACCATCAGCATGCGTGCCGGGAAGCTGGGGGCGGCGATGGAAGGCGAGGTTGTCATGTCCTGGCGAGTCTACTTGTGGGCTCTGCGCCGACCATTCGCCGATATGACTGCTCCACAGATCATGATTGCTGCTCAATACGAGCGCGGCCGAGTATCCGCGCGGGTACCAGAGCGCGTGTACGAGAGAGCGCGTGTATCAGGGCGGGTGTATCAGAGCGGGTGTGTCAGTCCGTGAGAACACGACCGCGGAGACGCGGGAATCGGGTGGGCGCGTGCGAAAAACAAAACTCCCGACGGTTGTATTGGGAAAGCTTCGTGTCGCATTGTTCCTCGGCACACACCCGCCCCTGGGCATATGTCCGTGAGGGGCCCGTGCCTCCGGTGATCTTGTTTCCTCTTAGTGCTGCATCCATCTTTGACTCCATGCTCCTCGAAGTCGTGTTACTCGCGTCACTTGCACGTACTCGTGTTACCCGTGATGCCCTGAGGGCATGTCTTCGAAGTCTCTAAAACGTTGGTCGGATCGGCTTGCCAAAGAGTGTCGCTCCCGTTCCTGAGTGCTTGCTGTGAGCGCTCTGGCCAGGAATCGCGTTACCCGGATAGTTAATCCAACTCACCGTTGCGTTCTTTATCTATCAACGTTTGAAGGCGGCCAAAAAGTTCCGGAGGAACTTCTTCCTCTCTGCACGCCTCTTGTACGAGGTCGAGCACCTGCCGCTCGAATTGAACGACCTCGGTGCAATCGACACAACCGTTGATATGTCGTTCGATTCGGCGCCGCTGCCAGGCCATACCCTCGTTGTCGAGATACTGGTACACCCGTGCTGCGACCTTGCTGCAATTCATATCTGAGCTCTGACCTTGATCATGTGTGCTTGATCATCTGTGCTTGATCATCTGTGCTTGATCTGACTTTTCCAATCTGATCTTTGTTCCTGCTGATCTTTGTTGCGCGCCCGCCGACACCGTGAACTGCGAGTGACACGTTCCGGGACACGGAATGCCACTGCGTTTACGAGGTTCACACGAGACCGCGCTCTTCTGCTAGCTCGTACAACTGTTTCTGTAGTGCTTTTCTTCCCCGATGCAGCCGCGACATGACGGTGCCTATCGGGACATCCATGATCTCGGCGATCTCTTTGTAGGAAAAACCCTCGACGTCGGCCAGCAGCACCGGCAGCCGAAACGTCTCTGGTAACTCTTCGACTGCGGTGCGAATCAAAGGGTTTGTGAACCGGTTGAGGGCCTCGTCCTCCGCACTTTCGGTAGCACCGCCCGTGCTCGAGCTGGTGTGGAGCCGCTTGAACAGATATACGTCCTCGAGTTCACCGAGCTCCACCTCTTGAGGACGACGACCCTTTTTTCTGTAGTTGTTGATGTAACTGTTCGTCAGAATCCGGTAGAGCCAGGCCTTGAGATTCGTACCGTGTTTGAAGGTGTGGTAGGACCGAAAACCCTTGAGAAAGGTCTCTTGAACGAGATCCTCTGCATCGGCCGCGTTGCGCGTCATGCGCAAGGCGGCAGCGTATAGCTGGCCCGCGTACTCCAACGCGTCGGCTTCGAATGTGTCCTGGTCAGCCATCAAAGAACCTTACCCAGCGAGGGGTTTTCGACACCCTCGGATTTGTTCAGCAACAACCGGAGGGTTCGGCTGCCTTCGGCCGAACGGAGGGGAGCGGCAGCACCGTCTCGTTCGCGGGCCCACAACATGCATCCTGCAATTCTTCGGCTCCGGGATTGAGGTCGACGAGAATTGCGCGCGGTTTGCACAGCGTACGCTGAGGTACCAGCGAAATCGTCAAAGAAGACGCACCCTCTGAGATCGAGTCGACGTGATACAGGGCCGTTCGGGATTCTTCGTCGCCGTACTCGATTCTGATTTCGGCGTCAGGATCCAACTGAATGCGGTCGGCGACGACACTCCAGATCTTCGAGAATAGAGCCGCAGTCATATGCGTGGATCCAGGTTCAACGTCATCCGGAACCCACAGTTGAGCGATGATCTCGTTCCACGTGTGGAGGCTGTTGCCGCAGTCGATTGTCTCGTAAGTCGTGTTCTTGATCTCTGTCACGTGAAACCCGGGGGCGACAAACCGACCGTCGTCGTACTCGAATAGCAGAGCTGCATTCGGGTGGACCGCAAGTGTGTCGAGGAACTCCTTAACCAACATTGAATCTCTCCTTCAAATCGGGGGCGAAGGTGACCAGCAAATCTCCACAGCACTCCGCCATTCGTTCTTGATTGAGTGAGTTCATGACGACCTGGCCTTCCCTTCTCCTGTGCAGAAGTCCTGCCTCGTTGAGAATGCGAAGGTGATGGGACACGGTCGGCTGGGAAACTTCTCCGAGTCGCTCTACGAGATCGTTGACGCTCATCCACTCGCAGCACAGAACGTCCATGATCTGCTGTCGGGTTTCATCCGAGATCGCCTTGGCAAACTTCACGCTGTCACTCATATATCGAAGTATATCAATATATCTATATTGTCCGAAATCGTGAAGACTGCTATGACCAGTCGGCAGCAGAGGCGCCACCGTTCGCAGCAGAGATCCCGGAGCCGCTCACAGCAACCACCTCGCCGGCCGGCCAGAGCCCTGCGTTCGCCGCGACCTCAGCGCGACCTCCCCCGGTGCCCCAACCGACATAGTCGAGCATGTTGTTCGGATCCCCAAAACTATTCGCCGAATACAGCCCCACCTCGGCCCCATCAGCCGACAAGCCTCCCAGTTTGGATGCCTCGATTTCTATCGAAGCTCCAGGGGCGATCTCACCCGTCAGCTCGGTGTATGCAGGACGGTTGCATAGCCAGAGACCGTCGACCGCAACCGGATCGGCTCCGAGGTTGGTCAGCGTCACGTGGCTTCCAAATTCGATGGCGGTGATGGCGATGTCGCCGACTGCCCCGCCCCCGGTCGGTGACTGGGTCGTATTGTCCTCTTCTCCGCTGCCGCAGGCGGTGAACAACACCGTGGCCAGCGAGATCCAGATCAAGCGTTTCATTCAGGTCTCCTCGTCCAGACGGTACTCGATTTCCCAACGCACGCGGCTTCACCCATGGGTCAGGAAGAGAACGTCGCGTCATTGTTGCGTCGCGTCCTGGTTGTGTCCGAGCCGGAGAGGGGATTTGAACCCCTGACCTGCTCATTACGAATGAGCTGCTCTACCCCTGAGCTACTCCGGCCAGTTGCACATAGGAGACCTACGAGCGAACGTCAGGATACCGGACGGGGCGACGCCGGCGACGAAAGCCGAACACCGCCATCCTGCTTTCGGGAGCGCTACCCCTTTCCTTGCAGGCGAGTATGCTCGACTGACCCGAATCACTCGAGCATCCTCCATCATCGATCGTTGGGATCACCCTTGGGATGATCGTTGGGATGATCAGGTGAAAATCACCTGGGCTCCTTCGCTGAGCTCGATGAAGTCTGTGGCCGAGATGATGTCCTCGACCTCGTCGATCATGTCTTCTTTGCTCAGCCCCATCATGTCGACCGTCATCTTGCACGCCCACAGATGGCCTCCGGCGTCGGAGATCATCTGAACGAATTCCGGTACTTCGGGAACGTCGAGATCGGCAATCTGCTTTTTCATCATGCGGGTAGCGAGCCTGGTCATCCCAGGCAGACCGGCCGCCCCTTGTGGCATGTGCATGCCGCCACCGGGCGGGTGCATGGCGGTGTTGCCCATCCAGGTGAACTGGAGGTCGTCCATGTGCTTCTTGGTGATGATGTCGAGACCCCAGAACGTGAAGAAGATGTGAGTTTCGATACCTTCTCCGAGAGCGGCATTGGCCATCACCAGAGACGGATACACCATGTCGAGTGTGCCCTTCGATGCGATGAAGCAGATCTTGCGATCCGTTTCGTCATCATCACCGAAATCCGGGATGACTGCTGTTGATTCTTGTGTTGCTGTCATGTGTGTTCCTTCCGCGTCTCAAACGCAGCCGTGCGGCTTGGGTACGCCTGCGATGTATGCCATCTTCTTGGCCGGTTTCTTGGGGAACAGGAGGAACAGTTCCTTTGTGCTGACTCCGCTCATGTTTGCGACCCTGCGCAGCATCGGGGTCTCACCCTGCTCCTTGTAGTCCTCTCTCAGAAATTTGATGACCTGCCAGTGGCCTTCTCCCAGCTCGAGCCCGATCTGAGAGGCGAGTCCCCTGGC
>JABDOU010000138.1 GCA_013043085.1 Acidimicrobiia bacterium | reverse complement strand
TGTTGTTGGCACCATCCCAGGACCACGCCAACGCCTGATAGGAGCCACTATTCAACGACATGGGATACGACCACGATTCTGTTCCACCAGGATCAAACCATGACCAATCCGATGTCCAACCAGATCCGTCCCAATACAGGTTCAAACCCGTGTCCTTGACATGCAACCTGACACGATCCACACCCGTGCCCGCATCAAACGCCGTTCCCGCAATCGTCACATCCGGACCCGTTACGGTTTGGCCATTTGTGGGTTCGGAAATCGTGACCGTGGGAGCTTCGCTGTCGGTTGATATGGCGTCGTTCGGCGCGCCTGGTGTACCACCATTCGCGGCGCTGATCCCCCAGCTCGAGGAAAGATTGTTGTCAGAATTCGGCGTGAAGAGAGAGAGGCTCGGGCCGGATCCGTCGGGCTCGGTTGGCCACGGGCTCGCGTCGTCATACGTGACGACATCGATCATGGTGCCGGTTTCGTCGGAAAGGGTGATGGTCTCGCCCCCATTGCTGAGCGCTCCGGTGTACTGCATCACAACGAGCACGTTCGACGATATGTCGTTTTGAAACGCGGCATCGTCGTTTACGAGGACCACATAGTTGTTAGGCAGAATCACGGTTCCCGGGGCCACTCGTCCGACGCTGAGGCCGTTGATCGACCAGTCGCTCAGGTCCACTGACTCGGACGAACTGGGGTTGTAGAGCTCGATGAACTCTGACCCTGAGGCAGGGTTGTAATGCAGCTCATTGATGATGATCGGCGTGTTGGAACTCTGGCTGCCAGGCAAACGCGACTCGCTGTTGAAGATGTCCCGTCGTTCTTGAATCCCGTCGTTCCAGGCATTCGATTGGAAGGTGCTCGTGACGATGTTCGATCGGCCCCATTTGTTCACTTCAAGCGAGGCGTTGGTGTTGCCAACACCATTCATGAGGTCGACACGTCGCTGTTCCAGTTGGCCCGGAATGAGATGTTTGTCCACCAACGTTTGCAGGCGTCGCCAGTACATGTCCCGGATTTCTGAAACCTCCCACATCGAGGTGAGGAGCTCGTTGTCGATGCATTCGATCGTCCGCATGTCGTCATCGCTGCAGCGGGACGGTGGGTATCGGCGCCACGTGAGGTCGAGATCCCACGGCAGGTTCTCGATTCGGCCGGTTTCATCGAAGTGAATGTAGAAGTTGTGTGTGCGCTGATCGCCATGTCGCATGAGGGCGGTTACGGCCATGTAATTGACCAGCTGTGGGATATCGACGTTGTCGTAGATCCATGCGGTTTTTGAACTCGATGGCGAATCGTCGACTCTGTTCTGCGCGGCCTGTATCGACGTGTAGTCGCCGTCGTCGGGATTTTTCTTGTCGAATCCGGGCGAGTTGTGCCATCCGCTATCGGCTTTGAACAGTTCGCCGTCGTCGATGTCGTTCAGATTGCGCCAGGTACCGTCGTATAGATCCTGATACCGGTAGAGACCATAGAAGTCGCCATTCTGCTCCACCCGGGTGAAGAAGCTGGACACTTCGGTAAGGCTTTCTTCGTTGAACGTTTCCCAACCCACCTGGCCACTCGTAAAGGTCCAGTCGCCGAAGTCGGCCTGGATCGCAAATTCGTCTGCAGGGTTGAGGGCCAATGGTGTGAAATCGAGGTCGTATCCATCCGGAAGCTCGAATTTGAAGTTCTTCTTGGAAGCATTGCGCGAGTTTTGACCGCGCACCCGGACCTGGGCATTGTCGATTACTTGATCGCCGAACGCCACGACCGCCGGATAGTACGTATTCGTGAGGTACGTGACGTTGACGAGATTGTTGTAGTCACCGGATTCGATGAACCAGTGAAAAACGGGCAGGGTGTTCCCGCTGATGTCGGTTGGGTTCACCACCGTACCGTGATAATTGATTGTGTCGCCGGCCTGCGGCGATGACAATGAACCGCCACTGATTCGATACCTCACCAGTTTGCCGGCACTCTGCCCGGGAATAGTTCCCTGCCAGATGTCGCCTGATGGATTGGTCATCGATACGTTCTGGTCGGAACCGAAGTCGACCTTGTACGTCAGAGTCGCCGAAGATGCTCCCGGAATTGTGGCACTGACCGTGAAGCTCTGATTGGGATTAGGCGGTGACGGACTCACCTCGATATCACTTATGACCACAGGTCCGCCCGGTGAATACACACTGTTCTGAGCTCCAGGTGTCGGATCGCCAAGAGATGCCAGCCAGCTTTCCGAAAGCCCGTTGTCGAGCGCCGGATCGACCAACTCGAGCGAGGGACCATTGCCGTCGGGGCCACCGGGCCATGGGGCAACGTCGTCGTAGGGCACTTCGTCGACGATCGACACACCGTCTGGCGCCAGGAGCTGAATCGTTTCCCCGGCACCGGATAGTCCGCCCGAGTATTCGGCGAGGGGAACAACGCCATACTCAGCCTGCACGAACCCGCCGGGAGGAGCGACGATGACGTAAGCGCCGGGAGCCAAAACCGTTCCTGGGTCGAATGTCAAGACGCCAAGTCCGTCGAATGACATCCCTGATAGATCAAATGGGGCGTCACCAGGGTTGTGCAACTCCAGGAACTCGGCATCTGGATTCACGCCTGGCCCCGGGTTGTAGTGAATTTCGTTGATGACGACGGAACCCACAGCAAGCGCGGGGCCCGCCATTGCAGCGAGATTCACGGCTATCAGCGCGACGAGAACCAAAACCTTGCTCAACCTGAACACCACCCGCCTCATGTCACCCTTTCCTCTGTGTGGTCGACACGACCACCGAGTGTGATATTACGGCGACCGCAATCGCTGACCAAGTCGAGAGGCATAAACGGGGGCATTTGGTCAGGACGTGACACCAAAGGTGCTTTGGTGAAGGTTGCTGATGTTGTTGGCTCCGTCCCAGGACCATGCGATAGCTACATAGGTATCTGTCTCCAGCGTCATGGGATAGGACCAGGTTTCGGTGCCGGTGGCATCGACCCACGACCAATCATTACTCCAGGTGGTGCCATCCCAATAGGTGCTGTCGCTTTGGCGTTGGATCATGACCTTGACCCGACTCACACCCGACTGGGTGTCTGCTG
>JABDOU010000102.1 GCA_013043085.1 Acidimicrobiia bacterium | reverse complement strand
CGACAGCATCGTGCGATTCGACCGGAATCTGATCGAGTCGTATGTTGCCCGTACCCCTGCCCAATGGGAGCACACGGCTCGCAACCCGGATAAGAGCGTCATCATCGGAGGCGACCATGTGGTGTTCGCCCCGGTCGTCGGGCCGCCCTTCGTTCACGACATCGAGCGCGGGCGGCGCGAGTCGACGTATGAGGATCTCATCAACTTCATCAAGCTGACAAACTCGACGCCGTACCTGCACAGCCAGGGTTCGGAGATCGTGGTGCCGGGCGACATCCCGTTCCACGAGCGGGCGCTCGACATCACCTACGCCCACATCAAATACGGCGACATGCCCATCATGGGTCACTATCAGCTCGGCATCACGGCTGAGGACTCCCTGGCATTGGCCACGGTGGCTTTCGGTCAATCGACCATGGACAACAACCACATGTTGTTGGCCGTGATCAACGTGTCAAGCCCACGTCGCCTCGACGATCGGATGCTCGGTACCCTCAAGACCTACGCCAGATCCAACCAGGCCCTCGTCATCACCCCCTTCATCCTCGCCGGTGCGATGGGTCCTGCGGCGGTGCTCGGCACGGTCGCCCAGGCCAACGCCGAAGCCTTGGCCACCATCGCCTTCGCTCAAATGGTGCGAGCCGGGACACCCTGTATCTACGGTCCGTTTCTGGCGGTGGTCGATCTCCAGTCGGGGTCGCCGGTGTTTGGAGCATCGGAAAGCACGATGGCTCAGTTCCTGGTCGCCCAGATGGCCCGTCGCTATCAGCTGCCGTTCCGGGCGGCTGGCACCTATGCCAGTTCGAAGGTGCCCGATATGCAAGCCGGATTCGAGTCGGTGCTCTCCATGCTGCCTTCGCTGATGGTGCGGCCGAACTACGTGCTGCATGCAGCAGGCTGGCTCGAGAACGGACTCACCACGAGCTACGAGAAATTCACGCTCGATTGCGAGCTGCTCGGCGTCTTCATCCGGTTTCTGGAAGGCGTCAGCTGGGCCGAAGAAGAGTGGGCGATGGACGCCATACTCACCGAGGTGCAACCGGGCGGACACCACCTCGGGACAACTCACACGATGGGAAGATTCCGTAACGCGTTTCACCGCACCCCTCTCTTCGACTCCGATAGCTACGAGACATGGATGGCAGCCGGCGGTGAAGACAGTGCTCGTCGCGCTCAGAGAGCGTGGAAGAAAGCCGTACACGATTACGAGGAACCGCCGCTCCCTGCCGGAACGGAAGAGGCCATGCTCGATTGGATGGCGCAGCGCAGACCGGCTATCGATCCCGCAGATTTTCAGTGACTGGCCTGCCGGCGGGCTGATCGAAATAGGATCGGTTCATGACCGAAGTGCGACCCGCCACCGCCGACGATGTTCCATCTATCACCGCGATCTACAACCACTGGATCACCGAAACGCATGTCTCGTTCGACGCAGAACCGCAGACAATTGAAGAACGCACTGCCTGGTTTTCGCAGTATGCCGAGTCCGGTCGCTATCGGGTGTTTGTGGCGGAGCAGAATGGACAGCTGGTCGGCGTCACCTACAGCAGCAAGTTCCGTCCCAAAGCCAGCTACGAGACGACTGTGGAAACAACGGTCGTTGTCGACCCTGCCGCCGTCGGTCTCGGGATCGGGAGGGTGTTGTTGAGCCACTTGGTGGAGGCGCTCCAGACCGAAGACGTCCACAGGGCTGTGGCTCTCATCGCCTTGCCGAACCAGCCGTCGGTGACCCTGCATGAGCAGCTCGGATATCGCACCGTCGGGATCCACGACGAAGTGGGCAGGAAGTTCGGCCGTTACTGGTCGGTTCAGATCATGGAGCGAGCATTCTCGTAGCAAGAAGCGGCGCTAAGGACCAGGAGCTCCGGTTTCGACCAATCCCAGCTTCCGTGCCTTGCGTTCACTGAAGACGATCGCAGATACGAGAGCGACGATGATGAATCCGAGAGCGAAATACGTATCGAGGTGATACCAGGGCGCGATGGTCATCTTGAAACCGACGAATATCAAAATTCCACCAAGTGCATGAGACAGGTAGTGGAAGCGTTGGCGGGCGTTGGCCAGCAAGAAATACATGGCGCGGAGCCCGAGAATCGCAAACGCATTCGAAGCGAACACGAGATAGGGCTCGTGCGAGACGGCCAGGATGGCGGGTACCGAGTCGACCGCGAAGATCACGTCTGTGATTTCGATCGCAACAAGAGCCGCGAACAAGGGGGTGGCTGCCCGGGCACCATTCACCTTTGTGAAGAACGAGTGGTCTTCGATGGTATCGGTGACGGGCATGATTCGCTTGATGATGCCGAGCCCGCGCCGGGATTCACCCTCGCCTTCATCATCGCGGTGGCGAATCACTTTGAAGCCTGTGAAGACGAGAAACGCACCGAAGACAACTAGCACCCAGATGAAGCGCGATATCAGAGCGGTCCCCACGAATATGAACGCTGCTCGCAGTACGAGGGCGCCGAAGATTCCCCAGAACAAGACCCGATGCTGATACTTGAGCGGGATTGACATCGACGAAAACAAGATTGCCCACACAAACACGTTGTCAACGCTCAACGATTTTTCGATCAGATAGCCGCTGATGTACTCGCCAAATGCGTCGCCACCCCACACATAGGCCACGACTGCGCCAAACAGCAGACCACATGCGACCCAGGCTGCCGACTCTCGCAAAGCCTCAGAAAAGTGGGGTTCATGATCGTCGCGATGACGATAGAGATCGATGGCCAACATGATGCTGATGGTCACAAGGAGCGCCACCCACGCGAGGGGATCGATATCCAGATCGACGAAGTTCGAGCGGATATCGGTAGCTGCGATCAACATGAGCACCATGCTATTGGGCGCTCTGACTGTTGAATGTCAGGGCGAAACGCCTCCGTAAGAGATGCCTGCCAGGTGGGCCATATCGCGATCGAACGTGGTCAGATCCTTGAGCGTGAAGTCGGACAATCGGCGGTGCCCGCAGGCGCGCGCAAGAACTCGCATGAGGTCAACCGTTCCTTCGAAAAACCGGGCGAGCCTCTCGGCCGCCTCATCGACGGGCAGTCGCTCCCGTAGATGCGCTTGCTGCGTAGCTATTCCGACCGGGCAGTTGTCGGTCGCACAGGCTCGCATGCCGATGCACCCGATCGCCTGCATTGCTGCATTGGATACCGCGATCGCATCGGCTCCTAGCGCCAGCGCTTTGACAAAGTCGGTGTGAATTCTCAGTCCGCCTGTGATCACGAGACTGACGTGGTTGGCTTTTCGCACATCAAGATGACGACGCGCCCGGGCCAGGGCCGGGATCGTCGGAACACCAATGTGGTCCCGGAACATCAACGGGGCTGCTCCGGTTCCACCTCCCCGGCCATCGAGGATGATGTAGTCGACGCCGATGTTCAACACGGCGTCGATGTCGGCTTCGATCTGTTGCGCGGACAGCTTCGCTCCGATCGGAATCCCGCCACTCACCTCCCGGACCTCGTCCGCGAGTATTCGATAGTCGTCGAGCGTCGTGAGATCGACGAAGGCGGCGGGCGAAATGGCGGGCTCGCCTCTCGGGAGGTCACGCACCTCGGCAATGCGTTCGGTCACCTTGTGAGCAGGTAGATGACCGCCCGTCCCGGTCTTGGCACCTTGACCGAACTTGAAGTGAAACCCCGCAACCTCTTCTACTTTCCCAATCGACCAGCCGAACTTTCCAGACGCGAGCTCGTAGAGATACCGAGGATTTTCAGCCCTCTCTTCTGGCAACATGCCGCCTTCGCCTGAACAAATGGCCGTGCCGGCCGCGTCAGAACCACGGGCGAGCGCCACCTTGGCTTCGGCAGACAGCGACCCGAAACTCATGTCGCTCACAAAGATCGGCAAGTCGAGCTGAAGTGGTTTTGCGGCCGATGGCCCGATGATGGTGGTCGCTTCCACCGGCTCATCGTCGAGCAATGGCCTCGTCGAGACCTGGGCGGTCAGGAGCTGAATCGAATCCCACGATGGAAGCTTGTGGCTCGGTACGCCCATCGACCCGATCGGACCATGGTGACCAACGCCTTCGATTCCTTCGTGGGCCAGCCGTCGTATGAACTTGACGTGCGGCTCGTTCTTCCTGTCAGCGTGGTGGCTGTGGTCCTGGTAAGCGCCCTGATAGGCATCGTGATCCCAGGGTTGGGGATTGAGCTCCGACCACACTGCGATCTCGTCCGCGTCCACGAACAACTCACCGCCTTCGGTCCAGGCTCTGAACTTGTGCAACCGTTCGGCAGGGTTGTACGCGCTGATTCCGGTGTCGTAGCGATTATCCCAGTGGTGGACTCCGCATACGAGGTCGTGGCCCCGGATGAAAC
>JABDOU010000092.1 GCA_013043085.1 Acidimicrobiia bacterium | reverse complement strand
GGGTTGTCCTTCATGGCCTGGAACTCTGTCACGAATCTGGCGGCCATGGCCGTGGTGGAGCCGGGACAAGCGGGCCGGGCGACGGGGCTGGCACAAGCCGGTTTCCTGACGGGGCTCGGTGTTTCGCCACCGGTGTTCGGGTCGTTCATAGACGCAGGCGGTTCCTATCCAACGGCCTTTCTGGCAATAGGCGGCCTGGCAGCGGTGGCAGGTTTGACCACGATTGGCTGGTTTCGGACAAGTGCGCTGGGCAGCTGATCGATACCATGAAGAGATGAACCGCATCACCGCTGTTCGTTCGCCCATTCGGTGGGAGGACGTGGGTTTCCCCAAAACACCGCTATTCGATGACATCACAATTGCTACGGGTACTCCCGGCTGGTCATGGTCGCAACAGTCGCCGGAGCTACCGATAGCTGTACTCGATGAAGTGCCTGCTGGTGAGGTGGTTCCAGGTTGGGGTGTGGATCACGTCGTTGTCACGACGGCCAATCTCGAGCTCACGGTCGCCCGACTCACCGAGGTCGGCGCAGACCTCCGGCGAAGGACCGAGGTGAAGTGCACTCCGACCGCGTTCTTGGTCTGCGGAACTCTCGTTGAGGTGATTGAGGCTTCACCGATGGACGTACATCTGTATGGCGTTGCGCTGGAAACCGACGAGGACCTTGACGAGGTGGCCAACAGGTGGCGAGAGGCGGGTTGGAACGCCGGCAAACCTCATGATGCAATGCAATCCGGCCGCCGGATCTTCTCCGTTCCTGATAGCAACCTTGCTGTCATGTCCCGCCGTCAGGAGTGATTGGGCTTCGGCGATTCGATGCGCTCACCTGTCGAGCGCGCGGTGCTCCTCAGCGAAGCCCAGGTAGTGGTCCACGCCCTCTCGATTGCGGACAACCTCGGCTTCGGTGAGGTCCCGGACCGGTTTGGCCGGAAGGCCCATGGCTAGCGTCCAGGGAGGAATCGAAGCACCTTCTGGAACCAGCGATCCGGCGGCGACCAAAGCGCCTTCCCCCACGTGGGCGCCATTGAGGACCTTGGCGCCGATGCCGATGAGGCAGGCGTCGTCGAGCCTGGCGCCATGGATCACTGCGGCGTGTCCGACTGTGACGCGGCTACCAACGATGATCGGAGAACCGTCATCGGTATGAAAGACGCAATTGTCCTGAACGTTCGACTCCTCACCAATCACGATCTCCTCCCACTCGGCGCGGAGCACCGCCCCGTACATCACGATTGATCTGGGCTTCAGAATTACGTTGCCGACCAACACGGCCGTAGACGCTACGAATGCAGTGGGATCGATCCAGGGTGTTTCCACGCATGAGATCCTAGGAATTCTCGCAATCCCGTGTAAGCCGGCGATGTGGTCTTGTTGGATGCGGCGCTACGGTCCAGATCCGAAATATGGTCCCGGATGACGATGCCGGCGTGGAGCCGTTAGGGTCAGAACGGTGCAGTACGCGACGCTTGTTCTCGCCCTCATCATTGTTTCCTGCGGGGGCGATCTGGCCGGCAACGGGGAACCAACCAGCCAGCCGGGGGACACCGTCGTTGTGGAACGTTCGATCGAGGGCTGTGCAAACGTCATCGATGTGCAGGTCGAGCGCGATGGCGAGACCTCCGACGGAATCCCCACCTATCGGTTCGACGTGACGGTTCAGTCGAGCGATCTCGGATGGGAAAAGTACGCCGATCGTTGGGAGGTAGTTGACATGACGGGTCGAATGTTGGGCGAACGGATATTGACTCATCCTCACGAAACGGAACAGCCTTTCACCAGATCTCAGGCGGGTATCCCGGTTGATACCGATCGCGTTGTGGTGCGTGCGCACGATTCCGTTGAAGGGTTCTGCGGAGCCGATGTCGAGCTCGAGGTGTCGTGACCGTCCGTCCCTACGACGATGGCACGGATCGTTCGGCCGTTGCCGGGCTCATACAAGGCGTGACGAGACACGATGGGACAGAGCCACTCTCTGAAGAAAAGAAGGCTCAATGGCTAACGGGCGTCGCTACGGACTCGATGACGATTCTCGAGGACCATCGAATAATCGGATATGTCCACGCAAGCTGGAATGATGCCGTCGATAGCTGGTCTCTCGAATTGGTTATAGATCCAGCGCATCGCTCTCCCGAAATGCTCGATGATCTCATGGAGCATTCAGTCGGTCATCT
>JABDOU010000082.1 GCA_013043085.1 Acidimicrobiia bacterium | reverse complement strand
GGGTTGTGACTGCGTTTGTCGGTGCACCGTTCTTCATGTCGATGCTGCTGCGAGGCAGAAAGTCGTTTACATGATCACCTGCAAGGACGTTTCGGTGAAGATCGGGCAGGCCCAACTGTTGAGGAAGGTCGGCTTCACGGTAGAGGAAGGACAATGGCTCGGCGTGATCGGACCGAACGGCGCCGGCAAGAGCACCTTGCTGCGAGTCCTGGCCGGGCGCCAACAGCATGCCGGCGTAGTTGAGATCGGAGGAGAATCCGTACTGTCACGACGCTCCAGGTCGCACGTTATTGCCTACCTGGAACAGACGCCAACCGTTCCCGAAGGGATGTTTGTCGCCGATTACGTGATGCTTGGACGCACGCCTCACCTATCTCCATTTGGAAACGAACGAGAATTGGATCACCAGGTCGTGTCTGAAGTATTGAATCGTCTCGACCTCACGGACATGGCCGGACGGCGCCTGGATACCCTCTCGGGGGGTGAACGGCAGCGTGTTCTCATAGGCCGGGCCTTGGCCCAATCGGCACCGGTGGTCCTTCTCGACGAGCCGACAACGGCGTTGGATCTCGGTCATCAGCAGGAGGTGCTCGAGCTCCTCGATGAGCTGCGTCGAACCCGGAGTCTGACCCTCGTGTCGACGATGCATGACCTCACTCTCGCCGGCCAGTACCCCGACACGCTGGTGATGATCGACAAGGGCGAAATCGTTGCCAGTGGTAGCGCCCTGGAGGTACTGACGCCGGAACGGATCGTAGGACACTATCGGGCAAACGTTGAGGTGCGAGACGGAGTAGTGCGGCCCGTGCGCCCGACACAGCAAAAACTTGCGTGGCAGCCGGGATCTGGTCATACTCTGGAGCGATGAATATCTGGATTATTACCTGACGCATGCGTTTCCGCGTGAGCGGAACGTATGCGACTGCCTCCGCTTCGGCGGAGGTTTCTTCATTCCCGACCAAGAAAACCGCATAAAACGTATGAACAAAAAAGCCCGTATGACCACGATGTTGAAAGTCCCGAGACGTGAGCCTATGACAGTGAGAGGATCCGATGGCAGGGCCGGTTGAGATCTACGACACCACACTGCGAGATGGTGCGCAGCTCGAAGGTTTGAGCCTCACCGTCGAAGACAAGATGAAGATCGCTCTGCTCCTGGACGAACTTGGCGTTGATTACATCGAGGGTGGGTGGCCCGGGGCTCTGCCGAAAGATACGGAGTTCTTTGCTCGCGCCGCCAAGGAACTGGACCTGGAGACATCGGTTCTCGTGGCCTTCGGCTCGACGTGCCGACCCAATACTGCGGCTGATCAAGACCATCAGCTCGAAGCCTTGCTGGATGCAGGAACGAACGTGATTTGCATCGTCGCCAAGTCCTGGGATTACCACGTTACCGAAGCTCTCCTCGTGGATCTGGACGAAGGTGTGAGGATGGTGAAAGAGTCGGTTGCGTTCCTCAAGCGTGCCGACAAGAGGGTCTTTGTAGACGCTGAGCACTTCTTTGATGGTTACCTCGCCAATCGGGAATTCGCCCTTGCGGTATTGCAGGCGGCGATCGACGCCGGAGCCGAACGGGTGATTTTGTGCGACACCAACGGCGGCATGATCCCCGACGACATTCACAGAATCGTCTCCGAAGTCGCCCTGGCCATTCCCGAGGCGCATCTTGGGATCCATGCTCACAACGACAGCGGATGCGCGGTAGCGAATACGCTGGCGGCGGTTGACGCCGGTGCCATACAGGCTCAGGGATGTGTGAACGGCTACGGGGAGCGAACCGGAAACGCAGATCTGTGTTCGGTCATTCCCGATCTGGTTTTCAAAAAGGACCTTCCCGCTCTTTCCCAATCCCGCCTCGAGAAGCTCACGCCGATCTCTCATCACATAGCCGAGATTGCCAACCTCTCGCTTGACCCACACAAGCCATACGTCGGCGCGTCGGCCTTTGCCCACAAAGCCGGGCTTCATACGTCGGCGATTGCACGGCGCCCCGACGCCTACGAGCACATAAACCCTGATCGCGTCGGCAACACAACTCGTATGGTCGTATCCGAGATGGCGGGTAAATCGACCATCATCGCAAAGGCCAAGGAGCAGGGGATCGATTTCGATGAGTCGCTTGCTGCCACATTGCTGGTCGAAGTCAAGGACATGGAGAATCGTGGCTATCAAATTGAGGCCGCCGACGGTACGTTCGAGCTGATGGTGCGCCGGGCGATGGGCTGGCGACAGGATTTCTTCGAAGTCGAGTCCTTCCGGGTATTCATTGAACGCCGGCCGGGTGACGATCTCGATGTGGTTTCCGAAGCGACGATCAAAGTACATGTCGGCGGAGAGCGCGTGGTCGCGACCCGTGAGGGAAACGGACCTGTAAATGCCATCGATCAGGCGCTGCGCGCCGCACTGGCCCCTACCTACCCCGAGATCGATCACATCCACCTCACCGACTACCGGGTTCGTGTGCTCGACCCTGGAGCCGGGACCGGCGCGGTGACGAGGGTGCTCCTCGAGCAATCAAACGGGATCGATGCGTGGGGAACGATCGGCGTACACGAAAACATCATTGAAGCAAGCTGGGAGGCAGTGGTCGACGGTCTCGTCGTAGGGCTTTTGCGAGAACGACAAGAATGATGGAAGTTGCCTTCAGCGGGATTCAGCCGACTGGCGATATACATCTCGGTAATTACCTGGGAGCTCTGCGCAACTGGGTGCGGCTTCAGGAATCGTTCGATGCCGTCTATTGCATCGTAGATCTCCACGCCCTCACGATTCCGTACGACCCGGAAACATTTGCGACCGAGCGGCTCGAGGCGGCCAAGGCGGTCATAGCGGCGGGCATTGATCCAGATCGGAGCCTGCTCTACTACCAGTCCGATGTTCCCGCTCACGCGGAGCTCGGCTGGCTGCTGGGGACTATGACGTCGCTCGGGGCATTGAATCGCATGACCCAGTTCAAGGACAAATCCGATCAGGCAGGTGAGTTTCTCGGCCTGTATGCGTATCCGGTCCTCATGGCCGCGGATATCCTCCTGTATCGAGCCAATGCTGTGCCCGTTGGCGAAGACCAGACCCAGCACCTCGAGCTCACACGCGACCTTGCCGAGCGTTTCAATCAGCGCTATCAGGAGATCTTTCCGCTTCCCGAGGCAATAATCCCGGAGCGGGGTGCTCGCGTGATGTCGTTGAAAAATCCGACATCGAAGATGAGCAAATCGGACCCGTCCGAGGCGAGCCGCGTGCTCATGCTCGACGGTCCAGACACGATCGTGAAGAAAATGGGCAAGGCAGTTACGGACTCGGGAACCGAGATCCGCTACGACTGGCTAGAAAAGCCGGGTATATCGAATCTCCTCGAGATCCTGTCGCTGTTTACCGACCGAAGTGTCGACTCACTGGCCGATGAGCATGCAGGCACCCAATACGGCGTTTTCAAGAAGACCGTCGCGGACGCGGTGGTTGAGGGCCTCGAGCCGGTTCGCTCCCGATACGCCGAACTCGACGATGTGGAGGTCGCCAACCTGATGGTTCGCAATGCTGATAGGGGTCGGGAACGGGCGGCGCCACTACAGGATGAGGTAATGCGCGCCATGGGCCTCCGGCCGTAGTAAGTTCTCAATTGAGCCCAACGTCCCATTTGCGATCATCTCAACAGCGATGAGACTGAGGGATAGGGGCCTCTCTGAGGCCAGACCAGGTGGAGGTCGTGCATGTCTGATGACAAACGCGACGCAACCAGGGGTCAGGATTGCTATCGGGTGTATGTCGCTCCATGGGAATCCGATACGGACCGGGAGGAGCGCTCCAGCGCTAGGAGAGTTCCTCGCCCTCGCCGCGGCCGATCATTGACCGGCCGTCGCCGATCCGCCCTCGGGCGTGCGTCGCAAGACGCTGTTGAACGACCGCCTCGCGATGCTGACGACATAGGAGACCCCGGGGTTCAGGAGGCAATCAGATTGGCGGGGCCTGACCGGCCCTGATCGCTTTGCACGTCGAGCGTGCGGACTCTCGTGGGTGCCACTCGCTTGTGGGTGCCAGTCGCAAGGTGTGCATTTGTCGCGCCGGGAATCCTTGGCCCTGGCTTCTCCGGCCTCACCAGGAAGCGGACAGTAAGTCGCGAAATCCTCTTCAGTGCGGTCGCCGGGCGTTCGGGCTCGCGTGGCTACGATCTGGCACCACCAAACGAGCGCCTGGGGACCAGGGCTAAGCACGATACGGAGTTGAACTGATGGACGCGCCCACATGGAAGTAGATATCGGCATTGGCAAGTCAGGACGCAGGGCCTGGGGTTTCGACGATATCGCAATCGTTCCGTCCCGCAGGACCCGCGACCCCGAGGATGTTGACATCACATGGCAGCTGGATGCGTATCGGTTTGAACTTCCGATGCTGGCTTCGGCCATGGACTCGGCAGTCAGCCCGGCCACAGCCATCGAGATCGGGCGACTGGGTGGCCTGGGCGTACTCAACCTCGAAGGTCTCTGGACCAGATACGAGGATCCTGCGCCAGTTCTCGCCGAAATCGCGCAGCTCGAGCCGGAGAAGGCGACCCGACGTATGCAAGAGCTCTATCAAGAGCCGCTGAAGCCTGAGCTGATCGAAGTTCGCATCGGTGAGATGAAAGATGCCGGAATCACGACGGCTGCCAGCATCACGCCCCAACACACCGAAGCGCTTGCGCCACTGACGGTGGCGGCAGGCCTCGACATTCTCGTGATTCAAGGCACGGTCGTCTCAGCCGAACATGTGTCGACGAGGATCGAACCCCTCAACTTGAAGGACTTCATCTACAACTTCGATCTACCGGTGATTGTCGGAGGATGTGCTTCCTATGCCACCGCGTTGCACCTGATGCGGACGGGCGCCGTTGGCGTGCTGGTCGGGGTTGGGCCGGGTGCAGCTTGCACGACACGCGGCGTTCTGGGTGTTGGGGTTCCGCAAGCGACTGCGATAGCCGATGCGCGGGGTGCTCGGATTCGTCACCTCGACGAGACCGGTCGATACGTTCAAGTGATCGCCGACGGGGGAATGCGCACCGGAGGCGACGTCTCCAAGGCAATCGCCTGTGGAGCCGATGCGGTGATGCTGGGATCGCCGATCGCGTCAGCGACCGGGGCTCCAGGACAGGGCTTTCATTGGGGGATGGCCACCTTCCACCCCACGTTGCCAAGGGGCGCACGGGTCGAGACCAGAGATCTGGGAACTCTCGCGGAGATTCTGGTTGGTCCGGCTTACGAAAACGACGGTAGGCGCAACATCTTCGGAGGCCTGAGGGCCTCGATGGCGACAACCGGCTACGCAAACGTTCGTGAGTTCCAAAAGGCCGAGGTGATGGTGGCGCCTGCGCTCCAAACCGAAGGCAAGCACCTTCAGCGGTCCCAAAAGGTGGGCATGGGGTGACGACCCGGCCTTCGTCGGGCAGTGCATCTGCCGTGGGCGACTACGACAAAGTATTGGTGGTCGATCTCGGCGCTCAGTACGCACAACTCATCGCCCGTCGGGTCAGGGAGGCGCACTGCTATAGCGAAATCGTGCGAGGATCGATACGGGCCGACGAGGTCATGTCGCATGATCCGTCAGCAATCATTCTCTCTGGCGGTCCGGCCTCGGTCTATGCCGAGGACGCTGTCGACATCGATCCCGAGATCCTGCGGCTCGGGATTCCGGTGCTCGGCATTTGCTACGGGCACCAGGCGATAGCTCATGCCCTCGGGGGCGTCGTGGAGCGCACCGGTTCGGGCGAATACGGTCGGACCCGGCTCGACATCGAGGATGCCTCGGTGTTATTCGAGGGGCTGCCGGACAGCCACGACGTGTGGATGAGCCACGGGGATGCGGTGGTCAAGCCACCGCCCGGATTTCGGGTGACCGCCTCGACAGGATCGTCACCCGTCGCAGCGATGCAGGATGACGAGAAGAAGCTATTTGGCCTCCAGTTCCACCCCGAAGTACATCACAGTCCACGGGGCCAGGAAGTGTTGAGACATTTCCTCTACAAGGCAGCCGGCCTCATGCCGACGTGGACGAATGCGTCGATCATCGAGGAATCTGTTGCAGCGGTCCGCGCCCGGGTGGGTGACGCCAGGGTGATATGTGGCCTGTCGGGTGGCGTTGATTCGTCCGTGGCGGCCGCACTCGTGCACAAAGCCATCGGGGAGCAGCTCACATGTGTGTTCGTCGACCACGGGCTACTGCGTCATCGAGAAGCCGAAGAAGTCATCGAAACGTTCGGAGGCCACTTCGACATGCGCCTCATTCACATTGACGCCGCGGATCGGTTCCTCGCAGCACTAGCGGGAGTAGAAGATCCCGAGCTCAAACGCACGATCATCGGAGAAACATTTATCCGGGTTTTTGAGGAGGTCGCGAACGATCTCGAGGAGACCAGTTTTCTGGTGCAAGGCACGTTGTATCCCGACGTCATCGAATCCGGGTCTGGCGAGGCTGCCAAGATCAAGAGCCATCACAACGTCGGGGGTCTGCCGGATGACATGGACTTTCAACTGATCGAACCGTTGAGAGATCTGTTCAAGGACGAGGTCAGGGCGGTTGGCGCGGAACTCGGATTGCCAGAAGAGATTGTGTGGAGACAACCTTTCCCCGGTCCCGGTCTGGCCGTGAGGATCATCGGCGAGGTAACGGCCGAGCGTCTTGAAATCCTCCGAGCTGCTGACGACATCATCACCGATGAGATCCGCAAAGCAGGGCTAGAGCGAGAACTCTGGCAGTACTTCGGCGTCTTGCTCGGTATTCGCTCCGTTGGGGTACAGGGAGACGGCAGAACATACGCTCATCCGCTCATTATCCGGGCGGTAACGAGCGAGGATGCCATGACCGCTGACTGGGCTCGGCTGTCGTATGCGGTCCTCGATCAGATGTCCTCGCGTGTGATCAATGAAGTCGAGGGAATCAATCGGGTAGCTCTGGATATTTCTTCCAAACCGCCTGCAACCATCGAGTGGGAATAGGGCGGTAACCCCTTTGCCTGCGAACCGATTCGGTCAAGCCCACGAACTGGTCCGTCGATAAACCAGTAGAGATTTTTCTACGCAAAGGTTGCGATGGATCTCGCAAATGACCCTGAGCTCATCGAGCTCTACCGAAACGAGATGACTGAACGCGTCGACGTCCTCATGGAGGGTTCGCTCGCAATGGTTGACGACGCCTTCCCTGCGGCGCGCCTCGATGAGATGCGGCGAGAGGCTCACACCGTCAAAGGAACATCCAGGGTCATGGGCATGAGTGAGGCGGGCGACGCCGGCGATATCATCGAGGCCATCTACGAGGACATTCTTCGTGCACGGCGCGTGCCGAGTATCGGTCTGGGTCGGGGCCTGAGGTTGGTATGTCGGGCTCTGCAGAAGTTTCTCGTCGAACCGTTGGGTGACCACGGTATACCCCAGGCTCTCGAGATCCTCATAAAACTCGCAGATGATCCGATGTCGGCCGACGAATTGCTGGGGACTCTCGAGGACGAGGAACTCGAAGGGTCCCACAACGCCGCCGGGTTGCCAGATGCGGCAGACGACGAAGATGGCGCGAGAAATGACGCTCCCGACGGGGGCGATGCACCACCGATCGACGGGGGGCCTGATCAGGAAGCAGCCGATCAGGACGTTCCGGACAATGTCGTGCCAATCGGTGTACTCGATACGAGCCCGCAGTTCTACAACGTGCCACCCAATCCTCGCTCCGACGACCCTCTGTTGATTCCTATCAATTTCGAAGTCCTCGACCTGGACCAGGTCGAGGACGCAATTGCCAAAGACGATCACACCCGATCCCTCGGCGGGCTCCTCGAAGCGCCAGAGCTGTGGATCAACAGCGAAACCACCGGGGTAGCGACGGCGCGCCTCTATGAGATCATCAACCGGGCCGCGGAACTGCGGTTGGACACAGAATCTCTGATCACGGCCATCGAGCGCCTGGCGCAAGTCGAAGACCTCGACCAGATGCGAGCCATGGTTGCAGCACTCCGCCACGGCGTCAGGGCTCTTGCACTGGGAGCCAATGCCATGCAACAACAAACCATCAGCGTAGTTGCGGTGCCTATGACCAGCGTCCTGAGTTCGCTACCGGCCCTCGTCCGATTTCTCGCCAAGAGGACCGGTAAGGACGTCAGGTTCGAGATTCTGGGAGACGAAGAAACCGAGCTGGATCGTGGAACGCTTGACCGGGTGGCCGATGTGATCCGGCAATTGCTCGTGAATGCAATCGTCCATGGGCTCAAGACACCCGACGAGCGAACCAAGCAGGGAAAAGAGCCAACCGGGACGCTGACGCTGAACGTGCAACAGGAAGAAGATCATGTACGGCTGATCGTGACCGACGACGGAGGCGGGATCGATTGGGCAGCGGTTCGAACAACCGCCGTCGAGAACGACCTGATCGATCCGAACGCCAGTCCGTCCACGGCAGAGCTTCAGACATTGTTGTTCAACGAGTCGATTTCCACCGCGAGTGAGGACGATGAACTCGGAGGTTCGGGCGACGGCCTTTCGATGGTTTCCACATACGTGCAGGATCTCCATGGATCGATCGAGCTCAGATCCGTCGCGGGCGTCGGAACCGAAGTCGAGGTCATTGTGCCCAGATTTCAATCTCTGCAATCGATTGTTCTGGTACTCACTGCGAATGCGCGGTGGGGAATACCCGAACTCGCGATTTTGGAAAGGACATCTATCGCAG
>JABDOU010000071.1 GCA_013043085.1 Acidimicrobiia bacterium | reverse complement strand
ATGTACCTCGCCCTCAACGGTGCTCTCCATGACGCCGCCATTGCCGCATGGGGTACCAAGGGGCACTACGACTACGTACGCCCTATCACGGCCATCAGGCACATGGGTGGACTCGGGCAATCGACCGATCCAGACTCCCGCTCGTACCATCCCGAAGGCCTGCCACTGGAGCCAGGCTTGATTGAGATAATCACGGAAGCTTCAGCGGCATCCGGGGGACGGCACCAGCACCTTGCGGGACATGTTGGAGAAATCGCAATCCTGGCGTGGGCCGGCAATCCTGAAGATGCCGAAACCGAAATCAGAGGCGTCGACTGGATCAGAGCAATCGAATGGGTTCCCTATCAGCGTGCGACGTTCGTGACGCCTGCTTTTGCGGGCTACGTGTCCGGGCATAGCGCATTCAGCCGGGCCGCAGCCGAGGTATTGACTTCGATGACAGGCAGTCCGTACTTTCCCGGTGGTCTGGGTCAGTGGACCATCGCAGCCGACAGCCTCGAATTCGAGGCGGGCCCTGCGGCTGACGTCCTGTTGCAGTGGGCGACGTATCGAGACGCAGCTGATCAGGCAGGCCAATCGCGACTATATGGCGGTATTCACGTTCCCGCCGATGATCTGGCCGGTCGCAAGATCGGAGCGCAATGCGGTGCAGCTGCCTGGACCCACGCCCAGTCCTATTTCGCCGGGACGGCTACCTCTTGATCCGACCCTTCTAACGTCGATCGCGCCCGAATCGGTCGAACCGGGCCTCGAGATCGACCCCAGCCGCCTCGGCGGTCTTGACGATCTGGTCGATCGGCAGCACGACCGGCTTCGGCCATATCGGGAGGTCGGAGAGCCGATCTTCGACGTTTTCAATGGTCCAGGTATCGGGAGCCGTCGATTCGAGTTCATCCCACGTGATAGGCATCGCAAGCGACGCACGCGGACGTGGTCTGAGAGAAAAAGGGGCTGCCACGGTCGACCCGGGATGGTTGCGAAGCCAGTCGACAAACACCCTCCCTTTTCGTTCTTTCTTGAGAAACTCCAGCGTCGCCTGGTCGGGTATTTTGAGGGCGATGATGCCTGCCAGGGCTTGCGAGGCCTTGGACACCTGCTCGAAGTCGGGCTTGCCGGCGAGCGGAATCCAAACATGGAAGCCCTTCGAACCGGTTGCCACCGGAATCGATTCGACGCCGAACGAATCGAGCACCGTTCGAGTCTCCAGTGCGACCGCCCGCACAATTTCGGCCGAGCCCTCGGGCGGATCTAGATCGAGGACCAGGTAGTCCGGCTTCAGGGGCTGTTCCACGGTGCTCAGCCAAACATGGAACGTAATGGTGCCCTGGTTGGCAAGGTAGGCGATGTCGTTGACATCACGGACGACCGGATACGTGGTCGTTCCTCCTTCGTTCTTGGGAACCTCGTAGCGCTCGATCGATGCCGGGTAATGCTTGGCGACATTCTTTTGCATGAAGCCCTTCTCGGCGATGCCCTTCGGGAAACGCTGGAGTGTCAACGGGCGCCCGACGACAAAGTCCGCCATCAAGCCTGCAGCATTCTCGTAATACGAGACCACCTGACCCTTTGTGACACCGACTTCGGGAAACATCACGCGGTCCGCATTTGAGACCTTCATATGTCGAGCTTATCGCTCGATGGAAACACGAGGTTCCTGCTTGAAGACGCCCTCGGGAATCGGCTCCCCCATTCTCATGAGCGAGAGTTTCCATGCCGGTGACATCCCCATGGCCCAGCGAAGGAAAGCGATGAAAAGTCGTCCTGCGGTGATCGCACCAGGCATCCGATGAATGCGCAGGATCTTTCGCAACCTTTTTGGGATCGTGGCCGTGGCGGCGGCGAACATGATCCAATACGCAATCCGGGTCAGCGGCGGCAGCGGAGGTCGCCGCAAGAATTGCACCGCCTCTTTTCGACCAGGAGAATCGCCGAGCGCCGGATGATCTTCGATCCATCGGGAAAGCTCGTGGGCAGTGGTCGGCATCGGCTCTGCGTCCAGCAATGCGCCGATGCGAGTCTGCTCGAGAACAAAACGATCTGCCTCTTCAGGCGTCAGTTTGCGTGGCCCGAAGTGCTGGTAGGAGACCAAAAACCCGTCCGTGAGTGCATTGTGAACCCAGGCAGCGAACTTCGGACCCCCGGCCGAGTAGGCAACTCCACGATGAGACGTGCCGCGCACCGGCGAGTGGGCGTGGCGCACCAGGGCAATGGCGTGTTCGACCTCAGGCATGGCGCCAAAAGACGAGGCCGTGACATAGTTCGACGTCCGGGACAAACGCCCCATCGGATCTTCACGATATCGCGAATGGTCTCGGACTCCTGCAGCGACCTCGGGATGGGCGGCCTGAATCACCAGCGCCCTGATACCACCGATGAACGAAGAAACGTCCGCAAGCAGTTCCCAGGTGATCGAGCCCGGACCGCACAAACCCGGATCGCCCGGGTAATCAAGCGTGTCTGCAAGGGGGAACGGGGCATGCCCAAACGGGCTTGCAGCAGCGCCGGCCACCCGCTTGCGAAATATCTCGAGGAGATTCATGGACCGGAAGGCTACGGGAGTCACGGTGCAATGCATCGTACGCCCGCGACGACTGTTCGAGCGCAAACGATGGCTGCGTCAGTCGTCGATCGTGACAACTTCAGGATGGTCGAATCTATGACCCGCGTTCCACCTGTCGACCTGGTTTCCGTGTGCCGGAATGCCTCCTGCATCGTGGAGCATCCGGGCGGTGTGCATGAGATTCCACGACATGAAGGTGGTGTTGCGCTTGGTGAAATCGTTGTCGAGGCCGGCGCCTTCGTCACCGTAGGAAGGCCCTGGTCCGATATCGCCCAGCCAGCCGGCATCTGCTTGCGGCGGAATCATGTATCCGATGTGCTGCAATGCATAGAGAACCGACATCGAGACGTGCTTGACACCGTCCTCATTGCCCGTGACGATGCAACCGCCGGTCTTGCCGTAGAAGGTGTACTGACCCTGGTCGTTCCTCTGGCCGCTGTGAGCGTACAACCGCTCAATGATCACACGACAGATCGACGATTCCTCCCCGAGCCAGATGGGTGTCCCGATCACGAGAATGTCGGCATCGCGAACCTTGGGCCATATGTGTTCTGGCCAGTCATCGGTTTCGGCACCGGCTTCTCGCATGTCGGGTTGCACGCCGAACGCGATGTCATAGTCGGCAGCACGCAGGTAGTGAACCTCAACACCGTTTTCGCCCATGATTGCCATTGAGTTGCTCATCAACCGCTCGGTGTGGGACTCGGCTCGGCCGGTTGGCTTGAGGGTCGTGTTCAGAAACAACGCTTTCAGATCGGCATAGCTCGTCAAAGGGATCCTCCTCTCGATGACCAAAGGTACCCGTATGCGTGCGTGACCAAACCGACGACCGCCACAGGCTCCAAACTCAGCTGACTTTCGCGCTACGACCAGATCTGTGCATAGTCTGAGCGCATGGCAGAGCTAAAAACAAAAAGGAACGAGTTGAGCGTCGATGCGTTCATCGACTCAATCAGCGACGAAATAAAACGCAATGATTCCCGCGAGCTCGTCGAGCTCATGTCCAGGGTCACCAAAACCGAGCCCGCCATGTGGGGCGACTCGATCATCGGTTTTGGATCGTATGACTACAAATATGAGAGCGGACGCGAGGGAACATGGTTTCGGGTTGGCTTCAGCCCTCGGAAGCAAAACCTGACGCTGTACCTCATGGACGGCTTTGAGAAGTACGACGATCTACTCTCGCAACTCGGCAAACACACAACCGGCAAGTCCTGTCTCTACGTCAAGAAACTCGAAGACGTGGATTTGAAGGTGCTGACAAAGATGGTCAGAGAGTCTTTTAAGGCTGCGACGAAGTAACGACGCGCCGAGGTGTCAGCCCGTGTTGAGCAGGCTGATGGCCTGGTTGACCAGAATCTGGGCTTCACCGATGAGCTGCTGATACAGAGCGAGGTCCCCCTCCCGCAAAGCGGCTTCGGCTTCTTCGAAAGCCACCCGGGCAGATTCGAGCAGATCCTCCGCGGTTCCAGAACCGGCCGGAGGCGTTTCCGGCGTCGGTCCAGGGTCAGGTCCGGCTGCAACGAACCCGAACGTTGCCTCAACCGCCTGTGACAGTGTGTCACGGATGATGACACGATCGTTGAACACCATCACGACCTTCTTGAGTTCGGGAATGGCGTTGGTCTGGTTTTCAGCAATGGTGTACAACGGCTGCATATAGACGATCGATTCCTCAATCGGAATGACGAGCAGATTGCCGAAAATGACGTCGGAACCCTGCTGATCCAGTTGGGTGGTGATGTCAGACACGATCGTGTCGCTATTGATGCGCGCTGCGACCTGGTTGGGTCCCGCCGGTGGATCTCCTGCCCGGAAACGGAAGTCGATCATCTCGCCGTAACTCTCCGGCTCGCTCTTGGCGATCAAGAACGACACCATGTTTGGCCGTCCTTCCGGGGTGAATGGCTGCATGATCAAGAACGTCGGATTCTCGTCCTCCGGAAGTCGCATCAAGAGGTAGTACGGAAGCATGGGAGGCGGCGATGCGGCTCCTCGAAGGCTCGGTCTCGTTACTCCCTTTGATGGGTCTTCATCGATCTCCCACTGGTCACTCTCGGAGAAGAAAACGCTCGGAGCGGTTACGTGATATCGACCATACATGTCGCTCTGCACGCGGAAGAGATCCTCGGGATAGCGAAAGTGCTGTTTGATCTCGTCTGGCATGGCGTCGATCGAGGCAAACAAATCGGGGAAGATCGAGGCGTTAGCACGGATGTTGGGATGGTGCTGATCGACGATATAGAGG
>JABDOU010000049.1 GCA_013043085.1 Acidimicrobiia bacterium | reverse complement strand
CAGTAGGGCTCAACGACCAGAGGTCCGGAATCCGGCAACTCGCCCAGGTCACGCAGCGGTACGACTTCGGTGTCGAGCACCTCGCCGGCTGGACCCGCTGACCCTCCGCCGAGCTCAACCAGCCTCGTCCAGAGACTCTGGAACGCAAGGCCGTCGAAGACACGCTTGACTTCGGCCTGGTCCCATTCGGTTCTTCTCAACTCTTCTAACTCCCACGTAATGGGAACGCTCCTGTCGAGTCGCGTGAGCTGCAGGTTGAGGTACACCTGATCTCTGTGTTTGGCCAGAGATTCGGCGAGCTTGGGGCTGGCCTGATCAAGATGTTGGAAGATACCGTCTAGTGATCCGTGCTCTTGCAGGAGCCTGGTGGCGGTCTTCTCCCCCACTCCGGGAACACCGGGCAGGTTGTCCGAACTATCACCGCGCAACGCAGCGTATTGTGGATACGCGTCCGGGCCGATCCCGTACCGCTCCTCGACGTAGGCCGCATCAGCCCGCACCACATCGGTAATACCTCGCCGCGTATAGAGGACTGTCACACGATCCTCGATCAGCTGGAATGCGTCGCGGTCACCGGTCACTACCAGCACGTCCCATCCTTCGCTAGAAGCTTCCGATGCGACCGTCGCGATCAGATCGTCTGCCTCGTAGCCCTCTAGCTCGAACTGACGAATCTGAAGTGCGCTTGCCACTTCTCGCATCAGGGGCAACTGGCTGCGGAACAAATCGGGCGCCGATTCTCGCTGGGCCTTGTACTCGGGATAGAGATCGCTGCGGAAGGTCCTGGCCGGGGTATCCCACGCAACAGCCAGAGCATCGGGGGCTTCATCACCAAGAAGGCGAATGATCATGGACGTGAATCCGTAGACGGCGTTTGTTACCTGGCCTGCCGGTGTCGCTAGATCACTGGGAAGCGCATAAAAGGCTCTGTAAGCGAGAGAGTGGCCGTCGAGAATGGCGAGTGTCGGCATCGACCGCATCCTATTGGGGCAGGGTGTGCGATCCCGAGCCGACTGTCCTGCTAGCCGATCAGGTGAACCGGGTTGCCCTCGACCTCGACCCGCCAGGTGGTCCGGTCGTTGGCCGTGACACCGGCTGGTATGACGTTGTTGATGCGCCACCAGCAGTCGCTGAGACAGCTGTATGTGGACGGGAGATCAAACGTCATGTGGACCCACTCCCCCGAGTACAACCGGTTTCCGTTGTTCTGCGTGTTCACAAAGCAATTGCCAACGTCGCTGCCCACAAACGCGTTGGCGTCACCCCTCGTGATCGTGCACGAGATTCCGCCGGCGTCTGGCAGGACGTTCATCGTGGTGTTCCCGCCGCCGGAAGTGTCGCCGGGATCGAAGAAACTGGCCTTGATCTTCCGGCCGGCATACTCCTCAGGTACGCGCATCAGGTCGACGGTGGAGCTACCGCCGGCGATCGTGTTGCTCAGCGACATCGAGCCGAGTCCATAGATCTTGACGGTGCCGCTGCCTGTGTTGGAAACAGCAAGCCCGAACGAGTTTCCGCCCTGATTTGCGGCATTGGCCGTCACGTGAAGTGGATAGATCCCTTCGCTCGTGACGGGCACGACGCAGAGGATGTCTACGACCGGATTGGTTGGATCAAAAGGATCGAGAGCGATGTTGTTGGGATAGGCGGTCGGCGCGTAGGTGCGGTCGCAACCGAGGATGGTTGTGTTGTCCGTGTAATCGAACGGAGAATTGTCAACCCCTGCCAGTCGAAAACGGGTGCTCATGCTGCTGCCGTGCTCGAGTGGCTGCACCCTGCCATCGTTATACCGGCTACTTGCGTTCGCACTCGCGTAGGCGGCGTCAATCGTGAACACCGTGATCGCACCCGCTCCGGCGGGGACATCGAGAGCGTAGTAATAACCCTCGATGCCGGCGGCGGCCCGATTGGTACGAATGGAATCGGTGCCCTGATCGGCGGAACCACCAACCGGGTTTGCCGAACTGAACGGATCACCATTCTCGTACCGATCGATCGTCGAGTTGATAGCTGCCCAGAATCCGTCGCCACCCCCACTGACGCCAATCCCGAAGGTGTTCGATGAGCCACCAAGTGCCAGGGGCGGAAGCGATTCGGCAACTGCGTCCCGGGTGACCGTCATCGTATCGATACCAAAGACTCTCGAGAAAAACATATCGACATCGTCGGCGACCGTGACTTCGACCTGATAGTCGTTGAAGCGACTGGCCGGATTGGCGGGATCGAGTGGAACATTGGCGACAACCACGTTGCCCGCCGGATATCCGTTGTCGGCTGCCAATTGAAACGCGAGCGACTCAGCAGCGGAGCCGCTGATGGTCGGAGTGACGTGTGGAAGCCGGGTGACAGC
>JABDOU010000036.1 GCA_013043085.1 Acidimicrobiia bacterium | reverse complement strand
CGCGCACGGCTGGCACCACGTTCGTCACAGCAAGCTCTCGGACATCGAAATCCGCACGAGCCTCGATCAGACCGCAGAGGCCCTTCACGCGGTGACGGGCGCGTTCCCGAGGTTGTTCCGTCCCCCGTACGGCGATCACGACGCACGGCTCGTGGCAATGGCTGCAGAACTCGGACAGTCTGTTTGGCTGTGGAGCGTAGACGCGCGTGATTGGGAGCGGCCTGGCACGCAAGAAATCGTGCGTCGGGTGGTCGAGAACGTCGAAAACGGATCTGTCGTGTTGCTGCACGACGGTCGGGGCAACCGGTGGCAAACGGTCGAGGCAGTGCCGTCGGTGATCGCCCTGGTCGGCGATCTCGGCTACAGCTTTGCCCGGATTCCACATTCGGCTTGATTACCCAATCTTTTCGCGATTAAATGGGCCGGTCACAGGGACCGGGGAGCGGGACTGGCTCTTCAGAAAACGAGGGATTCAATGTGCGCGGCACCGGCCGACTCGCGGCCGATTCACGGGTGGGAAACCTCTTCTGTTCGTCTCGAACAGGCCATCGAAGGGCTTTTCACGCCCGTTCGAGAGCGTCGTGCTCCTGTCAAACTGCGCGGCCGCCGCATACCCGTGCGTTGCACCGTGATGTGTGTGTCGGTAACCCACCTCCCGGACAACTACGTTGGAGACGCAGTTCTGGCCGAAATCGAGGAGGAGATTCACGCTCATCATCCGGATCACACCGAGTTGGGGAGCGATCGGGTGTGGGCCGTTTTTAATTTGACGGATCGCGATTACGACGCCCCCTTCCACGTCGCTGCTCGCATCCACTCGCTCACGAGAATCTTGACCCGAACGCTCGAACAGCACGGGTTTTCGGGGGCAGAGGCGTCAATCGGCCTGGCCTATGGCGGGGGTACCCGGATCGCGGTGGGTACCGACGAGGTCACCTTCACGGGTCCCGTTGTGGAAGAGGCCCGGCGGCTGGCTGATTTCGGTGGTCGAAATACCGGTCTCGACAGTGGCTCGAGCGTCCGGGTTTCGCGCAGCCTCAACCAGATGCTGAGTCCGAGGAACCGCGCCCTTCTGCAGTACCGCCCACCCTTCGGTATGTTCCACGGAAACCCGGTCAATCACGCCATGGAAGCCTGGTTATCCGTACACATGCCGTAGCCTGGCGGAGTCGGCTCAATGCCTCCGGGCACTCGGCCGATGAAATAGTTCTACTCCTCAACCCGTTGGAATACTTGATGTTCAATCGCAAGACCAAACCACACAAAGTCGCAAGCCTCGACGAGCTGACGGCTCTAGCCGAAGAGGGCAAGCCGCTGTTCATCGATTTCATGCAGAAGTCGTGCGGACCATGCCAAACCATGGACGGAATCGTCAACGAGCTGGCTCACGACTATCGCGACACTGCCAACGTTGCGAAGGTGGACGTCCAGTCGGTACCTGGTGCGGCGCAGATGTTCAACGTTCGATCTACGCCGACGTTTGTGCTCATTGCCCCACCGGTCACCAAGAAGCAGGAAGCCCGGGCGGGCAGACCCGCCGAGCGATGGCGAGCGATGGGGCTCGTCAAGAAGAGCCAACTGGCTCAAGCTCTCGAATCCAGCGGGGCCCAACTCGCTGACTGACCTGCCGGAGCCGGCCCTCGATGCGATGATTGCGCATAGCCGGTTTTGCCTTCCAGCCGAGGCATGCGGGCTCATCGCCGGTGAGCGAACCGAAGGCGGTCTGCAGGTCCGGATGATTTATAGCCTCACCAATGCCGACCACTCGCCGGTGGCATACACGATTGATCCCATGGAACATTTCCGGGCACTCCAACATGCCGAGCGTAATGGCTGGGAGCTCATCGGCGCGTTCCACAGCCATCCGACAGGGTCTGGCTACCCGTCGCAGACCGACGTCGGCAAAGCCGCCGAACCGGAGTGGGCCTGGTGTGTCATCGGTATGGCCGATCCCGACCATCCCGACGTCGGCGTGTTTTCGATCAAGGATGGCGAAGTCCGCCGCACGTATCCTCAGTGATCATGATCGATTGTGACGATGCGTTTCACCGTTCTCGGCAGTAACGCCACCTATCCGACCCGAGGTCATCCAACGAGTGGCTATCTCGTGGAGAACGAGGGGCGGGCTGTTCTCCTCGACCTCGGATCGGGGACCGTTGCCGAAGCCTTTGACCGCATAGAAGTGGCAGACCTGGAGGCGGCTGTGGTGAGCCACGCCCACGCCGATCATTGCGCCGATGTTGCGTCGTTGTATTTTCGACTTCGCTTCGGCCCTGAGGACAAGCGAAAGATCCCGCTTGTCGCTCCCGATGGGGTGTTCGACCGCTTGGAGACGTTTCTGACATACGAACCGGGCGGTCAGGGCTTTTGGGAGACCTTCGCCGATCAAAGGGTCGACGATGGCGACCAATTGGATCTCATCGGCGCCGCGTGGTCGTTTCGGCGTACCGACCACCCCGTCCCCTGTGTATCCACCCGCATTGACGGGTCGAACGGCGCTCTGGTGTACACCTCGGACACCGGTCCAAAGGTCCACTTGAAGACCCTGGCTTCGGGATGCGCAGTGCTCGTGGCCGAGGCCACATTTCAAGGCGATGACAACCTTGGGACGCAACATCTCACAGCCAGAATGGCCGGCCGTATTGCGTCGGAGGTTCAGGCGGGGTCTTTGGTGTTGACCCACATCCGTCCCGATCTGAACGCGGCCGACTCGGTTGACGAGGCTGCCGAAGAGTTCGATGGACACGTCGTCGCTGCGCATCCTGGCATGGTGATCGACTTCTAAAAACCTATGCATTCGTGTCGGTGGCAGGCACTACTCTCGCCGCCACCATACGCGGGAGACATATGCGCGAGGACCGGGCTGTCGATGAGCTACGCCAAACCAAAATCACCAGGGGCTACACGGACATGACACCGGGGTCGGTGTTGATCGAGATGGGCCGTACCCGGGTCCTGTGCACGGCCTCGGTTGAACAGTCAGTGCCCCGGTGGTTGAAAGACACCGGCAAAGGCTGGGTTACAGCCGAGTACTCAATGCTGCCGGGTTCGTCGCCCCAGCGGATTCCTCGAACCACTAGCTCAGGCCGGGTCAAAGAGATTCAGCGGCTGATCGGCAGGGCACTGAGGGCTGTTGTCGATCTCGAAGCAATGGGAGAGGTTGCCGTCCGGGTCGATTGCGATGTCTTGCAAGCCGACGGTGGAACCCGCACGGCGTCGATAACCGGTGCCTGGATTGCTTTGCATGATGCGCTCACCGACGCGGTCGAACGAGGCGTCATGGAGAGTCACCCGATAAAAGATCACTGTGCGGCTGTGAGTGTTGGTGTCACAAGCGACGCCGTGCTGCTCGACCTCGAATACACCGAAGACATTTCCGTCGACGTCGACTTCAACGTGGTGATGACCGGAGGCGGCGACCTGGTCGAAGTGCAGGGGACCGCCGAAGGTGATCCGTTCACCCGCAAACAGCTCGACGAATTGCTCGACGTGGCGCACAAAGGCATAAACGAATTGCTCGGCCTTCAGAAGGCGGCACTTGGCCTCTGATGCGGGTAGTGGTGGCATCGAAGAATTCCGACAAGATCGCAGAGGTCGAATCGGTGTTAGGCAGCCTCGGTTTTGAATTCGTTCGGGGTCTCGAGTGGGACGACGTCGACGAAACCGGAGACACTCTCGAGGAGAACGCTTTGTTGAAAGCGAGAGCCGTCGTCGAATCGACCGGCCTGGCAGCGGTTGCAGACGACACCGGTCTCGAGGTCGACGCCTTGAATGGAGCTCCGGGTGTGTTCACCGCCCGATTCGCCGGACCGGAAGCAACCTATGCCGACAACGTCGCCAAAATGCTCCACGAGATGAGAGATGCGACCGACCGGCGGGCGCGCTTTCGCACCGCCGTCGCCTTCGTAACGCCCGAGGGCGTCGAATCAACCGCCGAAGGGATGTTGGAAGGCGAGATCACCACCGAACCAAAAGGTGACGGTGGTTTCGGCTACGATCCAATCTTTGCCGTCCTCGCTGACGGCCGAACCCTCGCAGAGATGCCTGAATCCGAAAAGAACCAAATCAGCCACCGCGCAAGGGCATTGAAAGCTCTCGTCGCCCTTCTCACGGACTGATTCGCTTTTCAACCCGCGAGCCCGACGCGCTAACCTGCCTGCGGGTCGCTAGCTCAACTGGCTAGAGCAACCGGCTCTTAACCGGTAGGTTCGGGGTTCGAGTCCCCGGCGACCCACGGGAACTCTGCGAGTTCCTTTCGAGTTGCTCCGCAACTCGTGTGAGGTCAATGTAGAAACGTTGAGGAACTCGTCGAGTTCGGGGACTCACCGAGAGTTCCTTGCGCAACGCGTCGGAGGGTGGATCAGCGAACCCTTTTTGAATTCTTCCCGAATTGCGCCACAGCTCAAATTCGGCACGTCTTCCGGGGATCCTTCGGGTTCCTTGTGAGTCAAACACTTTTCAACTTTCTAGCGCCACTTGACAGCTGGATTCCGCAAGCTTCGGGTTTCTGCTCACCTGGTGGGAGTCGGAGCCGGTGAAGATTTTGGTCCCAAAACTTCCTGGGCTCGGTGCGAAGTCTGTTGAGGTTGTAACGCTCGTCGGCCGGTAATCGACGTGTTCTGTCACCTTGCTCAGACTTCGGCGACCTAGCGCGTTGGATTGCGCGCAGGGAGTAGCATTGAAGTTCGATTAGCTGGAGGTCGAATGGTGCGCAAGCTGCTTGTGTTGGTGATGTTGATGCTGGTGGCTCTGGTCGCCGCCCCCGCCGGAGCCGGGCACGTTCCGGACGAGATTGATTTGCCTGAAGGCTTCTTCCCCGAGGGCATTGCCGTGGGCCGTGGATCCACCTTTTACGTGGGATCACTGGCAGACGGGACCGTGTATCGCGGCGACCTGCGGACAGGCGAGGGCGAAGTCCTCACGGATCCCAGCGGTCCGTTCACGACCGTCGGCATCGAGGTCGACAACAAGAATCGGATCTGGGTTGCCGGCGGGCCTTCCGGAACCGGGCGTGTGTATGACGGGACCTCAGGCGAGTTGCTTGCCAGCTATCAATTCACCGGACCGTTCGAGTCGTTCATCAACGACGTTGTCGTGACTTCGAAAGCCGCCTATTTCACCGACTCCGGTACAACCAATGACCCGA
>JABDOU010000028.1 GCA_013043085.1 Acidimicrobiia bacterium | reverse complement strand
GACTTTGATGCAGCAGACGACGACACGGTGAGAGCGATTCGCCACCTGAGCAACATCGCCGCCGACAGTCGCCTCGTGATTGTCGTGTCTTACCAAAAAGCTGTCGCAGCCGACAGGGAAATCGTGTGGGATTGCTTGCGGGACATTGACGGACTCGCAAACACCCGCCGCATCGACCTGCAACCTCTCTCAGAACAGGAAACAACCGAACTCATCAGGCTCAGTACGGCAGCCGATATGGAACCTGCCACGTCGTCACGGCTCCATGAAGAAACTGGAGGCAATCCACTCTTCGTGCTCGAAACGCTTCGTGCACAGCACGAATATCACGTAGCTGCCGCCGCCTCCGGGGCGACCGCCCTCACGGACCGATTCCCGCTACCAGACAGTGTGCAGGACGCTATCGGCGTGCGCATTGCAGCCCTCGCCCCTTCGCAAATCGAGCTTCTGAGATGGCTGGCGGTTGCCGGTGTCGAGGCAGAACCCGAGGTGCTGTTGTCGGCCAACCCTCGCCCGCGGCCTGAATTCTTTCTCGACCTCGAGGCCTTGGTCCAACGCGGAATAGTCGCCAACCGCGATGGCCGCTACCGATTCGTGCATCAACAGGTCCGGCGAGTAGTTGATCAAGACATCGAAGATCGTGAGTCCTACCACCGGGCGCTGGCTACCTCACTCGAGGCCCTTCATCCAGAGTGGCCCGAATCCATCGCCCATCACTACGCCGCGGCAGGAGAAGGACGCTGGGCTGCGATGTACGCGGAACAAGCTGCGGCGCGAGCCATCAACGTAAAGGCGTACGCCAACGCAGCGAAGTTCTACACGATGGCGCTGGCGAGCGCAGACGATGCCGGCCTCGATGATGCGACTCGATTTCGCCTCCTATCGGGGATTGAAGAATCCCTGGACGTGCTAGGCGATCGGGCCGGCCAAACCGAGGCTCTGCAGGCGATGTCAGATATCGGATCGGGGACGGACAGCGAGCGAGCCGAGACGCTGCGACGAATTGCCTGGCTTCAGGCGCACACCGACCGCTTTGACGATGCGATTATTACGGCCGAAGAGGCGCTCGACATCGATCGAGAGCTCGACGACGAGCTCGCAATGGCACAGGATCATCGGGTGCTGGGCATGATCGGCCTGTGGTCGGGCAATGCAGGAGAGGCGATCTCACATCTCGAGCAAGCAACCAGCTTGGCACGAGGAGAACAGCTTGCAGAAGCAACGGAAGCTCTCGGAAGGGCCTTGACTGCCGCCCAACGCTATGACGAAGCCTCCCGCCAGGCTGAAAACGCACTACGGCTCTTCGTTGCTGCCGACAACCGTCGCGGCCAGGCAGAAGCGCTCGGTTCCCTCGGTGTGATAACCATGGAGAGAGGCGAGTCGGAAGCGGCCCTCGATTTCTACCAGAGGGCGATCCACGTGTGCCGGGCGATCGGCTATCAGCACGGTGAAGGTGTGAATCTGGTCAACCATGCCAACGCACTCTGGTATACGGGTCGGGCTGCAGAAGCACTTGATCAGTTCGAAGAGGCAATCGATGTTTTTCGTTCCTTGTCCAACCGGCGCGGAGAAGCTGTGGCCCGGGCCAACGCCGCTGCGCTGCATCACACCATCGGCGACAACATCACCGCGCAGCTATATAGCGAACAATCGTTCGAATACTTCACTGAGGTCCAAAACGACGTCGGGCTGGCTCAGGTGTTGTGCAATCTCGCCGATATTGCGCGAGCTCGGGGTCGGTTCGACGAAGCCCGGTCGCACCTTACGACTGCTCTCGCCGGCACGAGAGCCTCCGATAACCACTGGTTGGAGATTCAAGCCCTCCACGCACTTTCTCTCGTAGAACTCGAATCAGGCAATCACCAGCATGCGATTGTCGTCGCTGACGAAGCTCTCGCGGTTTCGCGTTCTTATGGTTTCGGTGATTTTTCGCCGAATCTGCTGTCGATTCGTGGGATGGCCCACCTTGCATTGGGCGAATTGGAACAGGCTCTTGCCTCAACACAAGAAGCCGTCAAGCATCTCCATAGAGGAAGTAACCGTGCCTATCTGATCCCCCACCGTCACGCGGTCGTACTCGAGGCGGTCGGTCGACACGCAGAAGCAGCTGAATTTGCAACTGAGGCCGCCAACATGCTGGACCAGGCGTTGACCGGGCTATCGGAAGACAAGTTGGAGGCGGTTCGATCTCTCCCCGAGCACAGCAAGATCCATTCGGCAACGGCAACGACTGTGGAGACAATGCTGGTACGAAGCGGGGTGCCAACAGGCAGACCCTTGACCGACGACGACTACGTACCTGTCACAATCACCATCCATCACCCTTCGGATGTGGCCATCGAGGATCCTGCCAAGCAGCGTGCTGTCCGCATCATCAGACTCGTGTCAGAAGCTGCCGAACAGGGAGCCGTGCCCACCGTGGAAGATCTCGCGACGCATCTATCGACCAGTATTCGGAGTGTTCGCCGCGCAATCGCCGCACTCCGAACAGCCGGTACCGAGATCGTCACACGGGGGGCAAAACCTGGCCGATCTCGCCCGAAGTCAGTCCGCTGAACCGCAGCCGGGCGCGGCAGCCCGGATCAACCTCGCCGGCTCCTGAGATGCCTCCTGAGATGAGTTGCGAGATTTCGTGTGGCCAAGAATCAACACTTTCCAACTCTTTCCAGAAGAAATGACCACTTTGTGTGGTAATTAGTCCTTTAGGAAAATCCAGTCGAGTCGAAGTATCCCCCACAAACCCTAAGAGTATTAGGAGGAGAGGGATATGCGCCGAATTGTCACGTTGGCATTCACGACCGCAACAATGTTGGTTCTTTTCGCGCAGCCTGCGTTCGCAGCTGTGCTCAATATGTTGTAATCAAACCGATATGAAGGCGGTTGCCAACCCGGCAATTCCCAGTCCGAGCCAGTGGCGCGGAAGCATGGCCTCCTTCAAGAACACTGCCGCCAGTATCACTGCAGGTATCGCGTAAAGCGCCGCCAGAATCGCAGCAAGGCTCAGCGATCCGAGGCGTGTCGCGTACAGATACGAAGTATTGGCGACAACCGAGCACGCAGAACCGCCGGCGGTCAGCCAGAACGCAGTCCCACGCAACCGCAAGGGGCTGCGTTTTGCGATGACCACCAACGTCCCAACCATCGAGGCCCCGATGAATACGCCGACAATCGGCCAGAGTCCCGACCGCTCAGAAACGAATCCGAGGATCGCAAACTGAACGCCGAAACTGGTTCCGCTGCCGAGTCCGTACCAGATCCCGGTCAGATCTATCCGGTGCCCGTCCGAGGCCACGAGCCAGATCGCACCGACGGCGAGTCCGACCCCCAGGAACGCTAGGGATGACAGATGCTCGCCCCGCATATTCGCGGCAGCGACCGGTAGCAGCGCTGACATGAGCCCGCTCGATGGAACCACAGACGAAGCCGGGGCCTTTGCGAATCCGAAAAAGAGAAACGTCGCGCCGGTCACTGCCGCCGCTCCCGCCACCAAACCGATCAAAAGCGAGTCGATCGAGAACGCCTCGGTTCCGGACGCTATGAACGCCAGAGCGAGCATGCCGGGCAGCGCCATGAAGCTGAACCACCACGCAACCGTAAAGGCAGAATTGGTTCTGGCGGCCTGCCCACCAAATACAGACGCTCCACCCCACGCCACGGAAGCCGTAAGAGCGAGGGCAAGCGCGAGCATCAGTTCGAACACTACCGCGGCTCATTGACAGTCGTACACTCTCACTCCATGCAGCCGAACCGTGAAAAGGTGATCCTGACCGGGTTCATGGGTACCGGAAAAACCACCGTTGGGCGTTTGATCGCGACATTGCTCGAATACGAGTTTGTCGACACCGATGAACTCATCGAGATGCGTCACGGCCCCATCACCGAGATCTTCAAACGCAGCGGACAGGACAGGTTCAGGGAGCTCGAGTCGGCAATCGCAGTGGAACTGGCCGATGCGACAGGCACCGTGATTGCAACCGGCGGCCGCATGATGCTCGATCCTGAGAACGCAGCCAACCTCGCTGCCGGGGCACACGTGTTCTGCCTGGTTGCGAGGCCAGAAGACATCGCCGAACGCGTCGCCGGCTCCGATAGACCGCTCCTCGATCACGAAGATCCGGCCGCCCGCATCGAACAACTGCTCGACGAGCGCCACGCGGGCTACAGCGAGTTCCGCGCCGTCGATACTTCCGGTCGTGAACCCGTTGAAATTGCGGCCGATATCGTCCGCCAGGTACAACAAGCTCACAACAACCGGACTCCGGTCGATCCCAGCAGCACTGCGCCGAGCATGCCTCGCGGACTGCGAGCCATGCTGGCTTCGTGGCGACGTTACCGAGCGCGGGGCAGGCGCTAACTGATCCCAACTTCGTCATCGGATTCAGTCGCGGATTTGTTTGGATCAACGACGCAGATGTCGGGCAGGGTGCGGAATCGCTCAGCCCAGTCGAGACCGTAGCCAACCACCCATACATCCGGGATGTCGAAGCCGAGGTAATCAACCGGAGCTTCGATTTCGGCCCGTTCCAGTTTGCGAACCAGCGCGCACGTTCGAAGCGAAGCCGGCCCCCGAGCTGAAATCAGTCGCTGAAGGTACGCAATCGTATAGCCGGTGTCCACAATGTCTTCGACCAACAAAACGTGCGCGCCGTTGACCGGGTGTCGTATGTCCATGATCAGCCGTACATCGCCCGGGTGATCGGTACGTTCAGTCGCTCCGTAGCTACTCACCGCGATGAACTCGATCCGATGAGGAACGGTGATGCGCCTCGCAAGATCAGCGAGAAAAATGAAGGAACCCTTGAGGACGCCGATAAGGACCAGTTCGTCGACTCCCTCGTACTCCTGGTTGATTTCAGATGCGAGTTCGTCGACTCTGGCGGCAATCTGGGTCGCGGTGATGAGCGGTTCGGTTGCCGGGGATGTCGGTGCCATGCCACCCACCATAAGCGAAGTCAGAACAAGAAAGCAGAACCCAGCACCGTCACAATGATCACAGCCAGTGCAGGCAGGGCGACCCGCTTGAGGCTCGGCGAACCGACAACCATGACGATGCCGCCCTTGACAAGCGTGTTTGTTGCCGCCGCCAGAGCTATCGCTGCGCCGGCCGTGGAATCTTCGACCGATCCGTCACCGCGGGAGAGCTCAGCCAGAGAAAGCGTGATCGCATCCACGTCTGCGATTCCCGACACCACTGCAGAAGCGTATACCCCGGCCTCACCGAGCCATTCCGATGCCGCCTTGGCGACTACGAGAACAACACCGTAGATGAGTCCGAATTCGATCGCCGGTCGCAGGCGAAATGGATTCGAGAATGTGTTCGATGCGCCGTCCGAGGTCGCTTCTCCCCGACGGAAGTAGAGGAATGCTGCAATAGCCAACCCGCCCAGCGCCCCGACGGTCATCGGGAGCCACACCTCGGAGAGCAACTCGAAATTCACAGCAGCAACCTCGATGATGACCCTCACGAACATGATGGTCCAGGCCAGGAGTATGGCCAGCGCGAGCGGCCTCTCCAATCCGGAACTGTTCTGACTTCGTTCCGACATCGAAACCGTGACGGCTGTCGACGAAACCAGCCCGCCGAGCAAGCCTGTCAAGCCGGTGCCGCGCCTCGGACCGACAACCTGGATCAGCACGTACCCGACAAACGAAAGACCTGAAATGAACACGACCATCAACCCGACGTTGAACGGACTCGTGGCATTCCACGGCGAAGGCCCGAACGTCTCCTGAGGTAGCAGCGGGAGAATGAGGGCGACGAGGATCGCGAACTTGACAGTCGCATAGACGTCGTCGCTGTCGATCTTCGATGCCAGCTTGCGAGTTTGCGGCTTGATCGCAAGGAGCGTCATCGTTGCTACTCCGGCGGCTGCAGCAACGATGAGATCACCTACAACCGCCAGCCCCCCGGTCAGAAAGACGACGATGGCTGCGATTTCCGTCGTCTGCCCGACCTCCCCTTCCTGGATGCCCGCCTGGTATGCCATGGCCACGAACGCGCCGGCCACCAGGAGAGCGGCGACGAAAATCAACGAATTGTCAAACAGCCAGCTGCCGTACGCGGAGAGTCCGCCGCCGAGTCCCAGCAGCGCGAACGTGCGTGAGCCTGCGAACATCTCCTCGCTACTCCCCTCTTTGGCGTACTCGCGCTGTAGCCCTACCAACAGCCCGATGCCGAGGCCCGCCCCTAATCGTCCGAACAGTTCGGCTAGTTCCACGACAACCGTCGCTCTTTGCGCAAAGCGACTCGCCAGGGAGCCTGTACATACAACGTTCTAACCATGACGCAAACGACGCTACCCGAACGGGCCGCCCCGGTCGACCTTCCATGCGACGGTGTAGGCGCCACAAACCTTTCATGGAACCCTCCGCCGTGCTCGCGACTGAACCCATGACCGCCGTGTCTGCGATCGCTGACGGTCAATAAACGGACGTTGGCCTCCAATGTGCCAATATGACGCCCCATGGTCTCACTTCTGCAACCGTTCACCGGCTATGTGCCTGCGACTGAGTTCGCAAGAAGGGTCGTGGGTCCACCCGTCTCTACTCTCTCGCCGGATCAGCGTGAAGCGGCGCGGCTCGATCCCCTGAGCTTCCGCCACGTCGTCGGCAAGGGCGCTGGCACCTCCGTCGAAGAAGCACAGGAGTGGGTGCGTGCCTGCAATGAACAAGGAGTTCTCAGGCCTGTTGGCCCGGCGCTACTCGTGTATCGACTAACCCACGAAACAACATCTGTAACCGGACTAATTGGTGAGGTTTCGATAGCTGCCTATGACTCGGGTTTGATCAAGAGACACGAGACGACCATAAGCCGGACCGAGCTGAAAATGGCGCGTTATATGCGCAAAACACGCGTGTACGGCAACCCGGTCGCTCTGGCCTATCGCGAGAACGACATCGTCTCCAAAGCCATCGCTGCGCGCGTGTCCTCCGAAGCCGACTACTCGTTCGACGCCGCCGACGGATCAAAACATCATATGTGGAAAATCGAAGGCGATGCTGCCGCGAACATCTGTCAACAGTTTCGAGACGAGCTCTACATCACGGACGGACATCACCGGTTGGCGGCTGCTTCCCACGTAGCTGCCAAGGAAGGTCGTCTGGACCCCCATCTTCCCGCCGGGCTGTTCTCATCCGGTGAACTCCACCTGCGATCGTTCGCTCGCTGCGTCGTTGACCCGGGCATCAATACTCGAGAAATCATTGCCCGTATACGGGAAGATCACGTTCTCGAGCCAATCTCTCAACTCGAGATCAGGCCAACGGAACGGTTCGAGTTCGGCGTCGAGCTCGAGGGAGAAACGTACCGGTTGCGCATAGCCCCGCGACTGATACCAGACGACGTATACCATTCGCTCGATGTGAATCTGCTTCAGGATCTCATTCTCGATCCGCTGTTCGGTATCACGAATCCTCGCAACGATCCCCGGCTTCGTTTCATTGCCGACCAACCGGGCGCGGAGGAAGACCAGATCCCATGTCAGGCGTGGTTCCTGCCATATCCGGCCTCGGTTGCGGATGTCATGACGGTCGCCGATTCTGGCCTGGCCATGCCGCCCAAGTCCACTCTGTTTACTCCGAAACTCCCGAGCGGCCTTGTGATTCGAGAGCTGGACAAGACCTGAATCTCAGCCGTTCATGGCCTCGAGAAACGTCGCCGGATTGATCCGAAAGGAAACCAGAAAGTCTTCCAATTCGGCCATCGGAGCCAGTTCCACATCTTCGATATAGACCGACGTCGAGGCATCGATCGTATAGTTGCCGACTTCCATGACAAGGCGATCACCGAGGATGTCACCAGATTCGCTCACGGTTGGGATCAAACGAACTGCACGATCCGCTCCTGGGATCACTACCTCGCTGTACCACGAGTCGGGATAGTCGTAACCAAGATCCTCGAACTGCTGAAGTTGTTCGGCCAGAATCTGGTCAATCGCTTTGCCATCGCGTACAAACGTTCCGTACGAGGTGAAGAACGCTCCGTCCAGGAATCCTTCAACCGGGTCGCGCGCCATGATACGTTCGCTGAACGTCCATACTCCCGTCTTGGGTATCCGATAAGAGACGCCGGGAATCTGGCGATCCATTCTCCCCGATTCGGTCGACAGGAAGGATGCCGCAATGTACCCACACCGCGTGCTATCCGGCTGTTGGACTGCTACCCACCAGAATTCGGCGCCGTCATATGCCAGAGTTGCCGGATAGGTCTCAACCACGGATCCGGCATCGATCTTCGCCAATTCCTGGCTGTCGACTGTCGCATCACCGCGAAGTCGGACCCAGTTATCCACGCCGGTCACCGTCGCCTGGGACGGTGACTGATCCGCGGGACAGTCAACGCCGACGGGCGCAAGAGTCGTGGTGGTCGATGAGGTCGAAGTTGTCGTCGAAGTGGTTTCTACCACCGTTGTTGACGAGGTTGACGATTCAGCAGGCCGGAGCGTGGTCTCTGATGCTGACCCACCACAGGCGGATACAACGAGTGCGGCTAGTGCAATGAGCACCAACCCGCTTCGTTTTGTCAGTTTCATTGCCACTGTCCTCCGTGTGCTCTTCGTTCGACCCGGCGTCGGAGAAGTATTGCAGCTTCGTTCGAGTTGCCGGACCTTCCAAACCAGCGGTTGGCGACCAACACATTCGTCGGGGCGAAATATCGAGCCGTTCCGGCTCCGATCAGTTAGCTTTGCGCAGCATGACAACCCTCCCCAAGCCGAACGATCCAGTTTTCAACCTAAGCGACATGGATCCGACGGTCTCACCCGGCTCAGACTTCTACCAATTCGCCAATGGTGGATGGTTGGCGACGAATCCGGTTCCGGACGACTATCCGAGGTGGGCTGCATTCGACGAAGTGCGGGTGGCCAACGAAAACCTGCTCCACGGTCTGTTTCGTGCCGCCGCGGACGAGCCGGTTGAAACGAGAACAGCAGCACACTGGTGCGGAGTCTTCTATCGGGCGGGGATGGATACAGACGCAATCGAAGCCGCCGGGCTGAGTCCGATTCAGCCACTGCTCGATCGCATCGACACTGTGACGAGCGTGAACGATCTCAGCCAGGCCGCGTCCGAGTTTCTGCCGCTCGGCCTGGCGCTACCTATTGGCGGCGGAGTGGTGCCCGACTTTGAAGACAGCAGTCGCCATCTGCTGTATCTCGGCTCTGGAGGAATGGGTCTCCCCGAGCGTGACTACTACTTCCGCGAAGACGAACAGTCAGAACGGCTTCGTGAGCAATACCAGAAGCACATCGAAACCATGCTCGAGCTGAGCGGCTACGCGGAACCGGACACATCTGCCGCAGAGATCCTCGCTTTCGAAACGGCGCTTGCGGAGTTTGCGTACACCGCCGCCCAACAGCGCGACATGGATCTCGTACTCAACCGTCGGGCTGTCTCGGAGTTGGACGATTTGATGCCGCATTTCGGCCTGGTCGGGTTCCTGGAGCGTTTTGGCGCGACCGACATCCAGGCCGTCAATGTAGCCAACCCTGGGTTTTTCGCTGCAGCCGACGAGCTGCTCGCCCAGTCCGACATGGCCACGTTGCGATCTTGGGCGAGATGGCAGGTCTTGTCGAACAGTGCATCATCCCTGACGTCTGCGTTCGAAGATGAATCATTTCGTTTCTACGGTCAGATTCTTGGCGGCCAGAAGCAACAACGAGAACGCTGGAAGCGAGTCCTGCGCTCAGCGTCGTCAGATCTCGACCAATTGGTTGCCCAGTTGTACGTCGAGGAAGCCTTCAGCCCGGAGGCAAAGGCCCGTGCCGAGGAGATGGTGGGTCACATCATCGAGTCCATGCGCCGGGCCATCGCCGGTCTCACGTGGATGTCTGAAGAGACCAAGCAAGCTGCGACCCGCAAGCTCGACAGTTTTGTAGCCAAGCTCGGCTATCCGGACGAATGGCGCGACTATTCCTCCCTCGACCTCGGCGACGGCCCGTATGCGTCTGTCCGACTAGCCGCCAGACGTTTCGAGTTTGATCGCAAGCTGAAGGAGCTTCATGAGCCCGTGAACCCTCACGAGTGGGAGATGGGTGCTCATGAAGTGAATGCGTACTACCACCCGCTCCGCAACGAAATCGTTTTCCCGGCAGGCATCCTGCAACCGCCGTTCTTTCAGGCCGACGCGGACGACGCTGTGAACTACGGAGGAATAGGCGCCGT
>JABDOU010000013.1 GCA_013043085.1 Acidimicrobiia bacterium | reverse complement strand
TCGGGATCGTATGCGCATGGATCGAAGCCATCCGGGTGGCTGCCGATGACCCCGGTCGTGAATCCGCGCAGCTTCCGTGCCACATCGGCGGCCGCCTGTGTGGCCGCAGCAGGGAGGGATGTCTCGGCCGGCCGGGCCGAATCGGTGGGTGGATCAGGGTGATCGGCGGCAATCAGTCTGCGCAACTCGTGGGTCGCATCGGGATCATCAGCGTTGCGATACATGTATGAAAAAGGATGGCCATCACGACGCATCGTGTAAGCAGCAAGGTTCATGCCGCAGAGTGCGTTGAGACGCAGCCGACCACCTGTCCGATCTTCCGGAAAAGCCCAGTAGAGCAGCGGGGCGCTGCAGGCGTTCGTAATGGCTCGCGTGAGGGTGGCATCGGTGAACGTGACCTGAAGAACCACAAGCATGTCGATTCCTGGCGTCTCGAAGTGCGCAATGGCCGCAGCAATGCTTTCTGCGTCGTACAGAAGTTCTCGAGGGCCGAGGTATTCACCAACAACGTCATCGAGCACGGCGAAGGCCTTGTCTGCCACTACTTGTGCGTACGCGATATCGAAGTTGGGCCGGGCCAACGCAATTACTGCAGTGTGTCCCACTCGGCCTCCATGCCGGGGTACGCCGCGCGAAACTCCGCTCCGTCAACATCGAGATCGGTCCGGCCCAGCATTCCCGAAGATCCGGTCCACGGGGTAGCCATCACTTCGGTGAGGCGGTTGAGTTCCTGCATGTAGGGCGCCGATTCCGTCGCAAGACGATGTCGCATGTCATCAAGGTCGGGGAAAGCCTGGAATGCGTCCCACCAGATGGCTCGCCCGGCCAGATAACCGCTGGCGCCGGCGACGTATGCATACTCGAGGACCCTGCGAAAGGCGTCGGGCGTCGCCCCGGCAGACAACATCACCCAGGGGCGATTGGCCGCCCTACTCAAATGGTCAAACCCGGCCTGAAACGAACCGTTGTCATTTGAGCGCTTCGGCACCGTGGAGGCCGGAAACGGACATTCCAGTTTGAAGAGATCGACACCGAACTCGGCGGCGGCAAATGTTTCGACGCTCTCGATCACGTGCTCGACTCGTTTATCGGGGTCCTCGACGTAGTCCGCCATCAGTTCGGCTTCTCCCGGTAATGGGTACACCAGCAGTTCGAGAACGTATGGGATGTCGAAGCGTCGGCATGCCTCGCCAATCCTTCGCACGAAGCCTTGTTGGTGAGCGAGCACGGCTGGTTGGGCGTCGGGTCGGTACCAGGCCAGCACCTTGACTGCATCGCCGCCGAGCCGTTTGATCTTCTCGACACTCCATTGATCGATTTCGCTGGAGAGTCGTCCACCTGGCGTTTCCTCAAATACCGAATCCTCGAGAGTGAGCAAGAGACCTTTGGCAGGTGACAGCAGCCCGATAGAGGCCGGGTATGCGTAATGGGGGTCGAGCAATGCCGCCGATGCGTATTTCGACAGTTCGTCGACAAGCAAGGCCTTGACGTTGCACACGTCGCCATACGGGGCCGAATCCTGGTTGCGCCGCTCAGCGATCAGTCGCTTGATCGGAGGGCGCTGGTCGACAGCAAGCATTCGGAACAGGCCGGAGGCATCGGCGAGGCGTCGCATTCCCCAGAGTTTTCCTGGCTGCATCAACCCGCCTGCATCAAGTCGTAGACCTCGGTCCGATCTGGCGTGCCGGCCCGGCCCCCGGGCCGAGAGCACTTGAGGGCCGCTGCTGCCGATGCGAAGCGAACCGCTTCTGATTCTGGCTGACCTTCGCCGAGAGCAAGAGCCAGAGCCCCGTGAAAGACATCACCCGCACCGACCGTGTCGACCACTTCAATGTCAAACACAGGCTGATGGTGGGTCCGACCACCGACTCGCCAGAAAACACCTTCGGCACCGAGCGTAACTGCGAGCCAGGCGTCTGTCACGTCGGACATGCGGTCGAGTCCCTCTTGCGGATCCGCGGACCCGGTGGTGGCTGCCAGTGCCTCCCGAGAAAAGGCCACGTGGCTGGCGATTGTGGTGAGCTCTTCTCCTGTCCTGTCCATCTCCCGGTCGAAATCGAATACGCCAGGGATTCCCGTATCCCTGGCGGCCGTCAACGCCGCCACGGCTCCGGCCGGCCAGCGTGGGTCAACCAGGACTGCCTGTGCATCGGTGACGTTGCCGGCAGCGGTCACATCGCCTCCTTCAAACAGGCCGGCCGGCGTATGGTTTACGATCGTGCGTTCGCCTGCGACGTCCACCAGCACGGCGCTTATTGGTGACGAGACCCCCGGGATGATTGCCACGCTGCTCACATCGACGCCCGCGGCACGAAGGTCGGAGGCGATTCGCCGACCGGCTGGATCGTCACCGAGGCAGCCGATGTAGCTCGCCCTACCTCCCAGGCGGGCCACGGCCACTGCCGCGTTGGCTGCGACGCCGCCGCCGACTTCGTGGTGGTTGGATGCATAGAACTTACCGCTGCCTCTCGGTAACGAATCCATGTAGAACAGGTGGTCCATTACGGCGATACCGACACAGATCACCGCGGCAGCTTGGTCGCCGGTGGACCCGGGGATCATGACATTCGGCATGCGTGGTTGAGGCTAGCCCACCGTAGGCCCGCCCCTTATAGCCTCCAAGAAGGAGGATGTCGCGAGGCAAATCTGACCGATGGCAGCGAAAGGTCTCGAATCGCCTGTCATCCGATTTTCCCAGGGCTACGTATAAGACAAGAAGTCTTTTAGCAGAAGGAAGTAAAAATGCGCAAAGCAATCCTCGCATTCGTCGCTCTGATGATGCTCGTTCCGGGAATGGCGTTGGCTCAGTCGAGCGATGGCGTCGTGACAGTCGTCCACGGGGTTCCCGACCTCGATGTGGATGTCTATGTGAATGACGCCCTCACGCTGCCCGGGTTCACTTATGGAACGGTCACCGATCCGCTGACGCTCCCGGCGGGTGACTATGACATCGACATTCGCGCGGCAGGCGCCGACGCCTCGAGCGACCCGGTTCTGACGGAGCTGGTTACGCTGCCTGCCGGTGCCAACGCGACGATCGAGGCAAACCTCGATGGCGACGGTGGACCAAAGATCAGCGTGTGGGTGAACGACATCAGCGCTATCGATGCCGGCAACGGCCGGGTAACGGTCCGTCATACGGCCGCAGCACCCAACGTCGATATTCTTGCCAACGACGGTGAGCTGTTCGGCAACGTTCCGAACGGAGCCGAAGGCGTGGCCGACGTTCCAGCCGGCGACTACAACGTGAAGGTGACGGCGGCCGGCGACGCAAGTGCAGTCGTCCAGGAGGTCCCAGCACTCACGATTCCAGAAGGCACGAATGTGATCGTGTATGCCATCGGCGACCTCGCCGGTGGAAGCTTCCAGCTGGCCGTGCAGAGCATCAGCGGACTGCATTCAGCCCCCACAGGCGTTCCCTCGGGTACCGGTGGCGACCTGGGTTCGAACCTCCCTGCCTGGTTGGTCGTGTCGTTGGCTTTGGCCGCAACGGCGATGGTTGTAGGCGGGGTCAAGGTGGTGCGCGAGCGCAGCTAGCCCTTTGGGAATTCCAAACAAGTGAGCGGGAGGGTCGTCGTACCCTCCCGCTCTTCTTGGTCTAACTTCTTGTACAGGATCATGCGGAACTCGGTTGCCCTCATCATTATTGGCTTTCTCATAGGTGTCATTGCGTTGGTCACGTGGTCGTTGACGCACCCTCGAGAAACCGTCGGAGACGTGACGGCATTCGAACAGGCCCTCACGTTTTCATCTCAGTCCCGATCTCGTACCACCCCAACAACCACGATTCCGGACGCCGAGGATCATGCTGATGCCGCTACGACTCTCACCGATATCCCTGGGTTCACCATCGACGTGCATCCGCAGGGCCACAATCGCATACCTGTCGGTCTGAGGATCCCCGCTCTCGACAAAGTGGCATCGGTTATCCCGGCCGGTGTAGAACCGAACGGCGACATGGAGGTCCCGGCAAACGTCGACGACGTTGCCTGGTACAAGTATGGCTCGGCCCCGGGTGAGCCGGGTTCGGCGGTACTGGCCGCCCATGTCGATCTGGCGGGCCAAGGACCAGGTGTCTTCTTCGGGCTGCGGGACCTCGAGCCAGGTAGCACGATATATGTCGATTTCGATGACGGGACGACCGGGGTCTACGAGGCCAAGGCAAGAAAGACCTATCAGAAAGAAGACCTGCCCTCCGACGCGATTTTCAGCAGGGAAGGGCCGTCCGTTCTAACGCTCATCACATGCGGAGGAGATTTCAACCGATCCTTGCGGCGCTACGACAGCAATGTCGTGGTTTACGCGGTCGAGGCACGTACCGGTTCCACGCCCTTCTATGACGATGCGACGCTGCCCGCCGGCTCGGCGCCCGACGGCGCCTGATCGGCTCTTGCGGTTGGTTCGCCCGACCGACCGTCTGCACGATCCGTCTTGGAGTGCGATACTGTCTCCACTTTGATCGAACGAGACGAAGTCTTCCGTCTGAAGACCGAACGGCAACCCGGGACCCTGGCCAGGGTTCTAGCTGCGATTGCCGAGCATGGGGCCCATATCGGGGATATCGAGACGATCGCCATCCAGCCCGATTTCAATATTCGTGACGTTACGGTCATAGCTCCCAGTGAAGAGTCTGTGGCCGGGATTTATGCTGCGATTTCAAACGTGTCCGGTGTCGAGATCGTGGCGCGTCGGGACAAAGTCTTTCACAAGCATGAGGGTGGCAAAATCGCAACGGTATCGACCGTTGATATCCGAACCCTGCAAGACGTGCGCGAGATCTACACGCCGGGTGTTGCCCGGGTTTGTATCGCTATTTCGGAGGATCAAAGCCTGGCCGACCAATACACGTGGCGGAAACGAACCGTCGCCGTTGTGTCGAATGGCAGCAGGGTCCTTGGTCTCGGCAACATTGGGCCTGCGGCCGCCCTACCGGTGATGGAGGGCAAGGCCCTGTTCTACCCGGTGCTCGTTGGTCTCAACGCGGTTCCGATCATGTTGGACACCCAGGATCCTGATGAGATCATCGAGACGGTCATTCGTATTGCGCCAGGTTTTGGCGCTATTCACCTCGAAGACATCGCCAGTCCCGATGTCTATCGCATCGAAAGCGAACTGGATCAGCGGCTTCCGATCCCGGTCATGCACGATGACCAGCACGGCACCGCAACGGTTGTGCTGGGCGCGGTGCTCGGCGCCGCTCGCAAACTCGACCGTCCGTTGGAAGATCTCGTGTTTGGTCAGGTTGGCCTCGGTGCCGCAGGGTCGGCGATTGCTGCGCTCGCTTCACGATTCAATTTCTCACGGATCGAGGCTTACGACCCGGGTGAGCAAGCGGTAGCCCATCTCACGGATCGAGTCGAGCCGGATCGCAGGTTCGCGGTGCAGGCCGGTACCTCAGACGCCGATTTCGAGAAGGTGATCGCCGAATCCGACATTCTCGTGATGGCGACGGGTCGTCCCGGACTGATCATCCCTGAACAGGTCCGTCCCGGCAGCGTTGTATTCGCTCTCTCCAATCCGGAGCCCGAGATCTCGATTGTCGACGCTGAAGCCGGAGGAGCTGTCATCGCGGCGGATGGAGCCATCGTCAACAACGTGCTCGCCTATCCCGGCCTCTTTCTGGGCGCTATCGATGCCGGCGTCAGCAGCATCACACCTGAAATGCGGAGAGCGGCCGCCGAGGCCCTGGCTGAGCTGGCGCCGGAAGATGGGCTTCTGCCGGATCCACTGGACAAGCGGGTGCATGCAGCCGTAGCAGCGGCCGTTCAAGAGGCCGGCGCGAGCGCGTAGGGACTGTGCTCGTTCGAAGCGTGCAGACCGGCTGCGCTCTGGCTCGGGCGGTCCCGTATCGCGGAGTACTTCATGTACGGACTATGCATACCTGGCCTCCGATACGCGATTGAGAAGACATTCTGGCGGTGGTGCCTACCTATGTCGAGGTCTGACAGGATTCGCACCACCAGATGTGTCGATTCCCCATATCAGTCATCGATATGGTGGTTCCGCATCGCCTGCAGGGCTTGCTCTGGCGCTTGTACACGTAGAGACGTTCGGTCTTAGGGCACGTCACTTCGCCTCTTCGCTCCGACGTCTGCGGGATCGACGGTGACGATGCGCCCGGCCCGCTCGCCGCGTTTCAGCAACCCGGCGCTGATCGACCAGAGGTTCTCGGCAATCGATTCTGATAAGTCTCTGGCCGGTACGTGAGGATTGATCCCGGCGAGAAAGAGTGCTTCGGCCCGGTAGACGTTTCCGATGCCTGCGATCACCTTCTGATCGAGAAGGGCAGCTCCGATCGGGATTCTTCGCTGAGCGAGGTTTGCGTGAAATTGGGCGGATCCATCCCGGTGGGAACCCTTGAGCAACGGATCCGGTCCAAGGCGCGCCCGCAGGGCGCTCTCGGTGTCGGGATCGATCAGCCGGCAGATTGTCGGACCGGATAGGTAGATCGTCACATCATCTCCGGCCAAGACCAGTCGGGTAGCGTCGCTCGGCGGTGGCGGGTTCGATCGATGGGTCCGAAACCTGCCAAACAGTCCGAGATGGATATGGAGCGTTTCGTCGCCTTCCCATCGATAAAACAAGTGTTTGCCGAAGGCATCGATTGCTTCGAGCGTCCTGCCGCTGATACGTTCGGCACCGAGCGCGAATCGCCCCTGGGGTGAGGTGGCGATGATGGCCTGTCCTCCCAGGGCTTCCCAATGCTTGCGAGCGTATCGGTGGATGGTGTGGCCTTCAGGCATCTCGATCCGTCTTTTGTTTCTGCGTCGTTGACGTGATGTGAGGAAGGCCGATGCGGACGTCCACTCCTGGTGAGTAGTGCACGAGTGGGTCTCCCGATGGAGGTGGATATCCAGCAGCCGCAATGAGATGGTCGTCGAGCTGCGTCAGTTCTGCTTGCTCGAGGGGCCAGGCAGGGTGATCGACCGGGGCGTACGCAAGGCGAGATCGCAACTGGGTGAATAAGCCCCAGCGAGCGGTGAGAAAGTGCTCGAGGGGCGTGATGTCAGCGGGAGCTACTGGTTCGTTTCGCTTGATTGTGAAGTTGCTCGTGGTATCCCTGGGGCCCGGCCAGCGGCGCCGCGCTTGATATGAAACGAGGTTGCCATCGTGTTCGATAGACATCGCCGACCACATGTATGGGAGGCGATAGGAAGCTCTAGCCACCAGAACCGGTAGCAGGCGGTTGATGTCGAGCGAATCGAACCAGACCCCCGGCCGGCCATCCGGCCCCCGGACATAGGTCCGTACGTTGGTTTCGGGAAAGGTACCGAGATATGGGACTCCGGGCGTACCGGGAAGCCGAATCTTCTCCATGTGAAATGCCACCAGGCCCACCCAGGCTTGCCCCTCGAACGTGTCGACTTCGAGGTCGTCGGGAAGGAGGCGTTGCACAACCGGTGGGTCGTAGGGCCAATGGATATACGACAGATCCTTCCACCCCTGCAGCATGATCGGGCGGCTCACCGGGTCCGGTGTTGTTGGCGAATAGGCGTTCATCAGCATGTATCCGGAGCCGGAGCGTGCCACGGATGGTTCCATTTCATCCGTACGTCCCTTCGGTTTCGAATGCTGAGTGGGAGATTGGAGACCAGTGGACAATAACGTATTCGTGATTCTGGGCGCCGGAGGTGGCATCGGTTCTGCGGTGGCTCGCCGACTCGCACAACACGGCGCAAAGCTGCTCGTTGCCGGCCGGAGCGCCGACTCACTTGGTGAACTGGCAACCCAAGTCGGTGGAATCGCTGTCCCGCTGGATGCCCGCAACCCGGCTGAGGTTGCCGAGGCCGTCAAACGAGCCGAGTCAGAGTTTGGTGGCATCGACGGGATCGTCAATTGTGTTGGCTCGCTGCTGCTCAAGCCGGCTCACGTCACCACCGACGAAGAATGGAATGACACGATTGCCACCAACCTCACTTCGGCCTTCGCGGCCGTCCGGGCAGGGGCACGGTCGATGCGCAAGCAGGGTGGGTCGATTGTTCTCGTCTCATCTGCTGCCGCACAAACCGGACTTGCCAATCACGAGGCCATTGCCGCTGCCAAAGCAGGAGTTATCGGACTCACCCGTTCAGCCGCAGCAACGTACGCCCCTCACAACATACGGGTCAACGCGGTGGCCCCGGGCCTCGTCCGTACGCCACTCACCGCCCGGCTGACCGCCAACGAAACCGCCGAGCAGGCGTCCGTCGCAATGCACGCCCTGGGACGCCTCGGTAGCCCCGACGATGTAGCTTCGGCCATTCTGTTTCTGCTCGACTCCGCCAACAGTTGGGTCACCGGCCAGATCCTGGGTGTCGATGGGGGACTGGGATCGATTCGCCCGCGGGGTTGAGATGATTCTTCTTTTTCACGCCGCCGCGACATGGGCGATGGTCGGTTTGATCTGGTTCGTGCAGCTCGTCCACTATCCGCTGTTCTCGTCTGTTGGCGAATCATCGTTCGTCGCCTACGAGGCTCGGCATACTCGTGCGACGACCTCGGTGGTCGCCATGTTCATGCCGCTCGAGGCGGTAACGGGTTTGTGGCTCGTCTTGGGACCGCCGGAGGGTGTAGAAACCGGCTTGGCGATTGTTGGTCTCGTGCTCGTTGGCTTGCTGTGGCTGTCCACGGTCGCGTGGCAGGCACCCATCCACGGCAAGCTCTCGCGGGGTTTTGACGGCCGACTGTATCGGCTTCTGGTTGGCTCGAACTGGCTCAGGACAATCCTGTGGAGCGTACGGGGCGTCATCGTGCTCGTAATGGTGAGCCAGGCCGTAACCCTCCCCTAGCCTCAGTTGCTATGGATACCGTGTGGGTTCTCGGAGACCAGCTCAATCGCAGAATCACGAGTCTCGAAGGCCGGTCGACCGACGACACGAGGGTTCTGCTGATCGAGAGCCGGGCCAAGATCTCGTCGAAGCCTTTTCACCGTCAGCGGCTTCATCTTGTCCTCACGGCCATGAGGCGCTTCGCGGACGAACTACGGAACCTCGGATTCGAAGTCGACTACCGCCAGGCGGAGGATTTTGCGAAGGGTCTGGCCGACCACCGCCAGGAGTTTTCGCCAGGACGGGTCATCGCCATGGAGCCGATGTCATATCGCATGCTCGATCGTCTCGCCGAACTCGACGTCGAGATCACTCGGTCCAACCAGTTCCTCTGTCATTACGAGGACTTCGCCGAATGGGCGGATGGCCGGAAACGGTTGGTGATGGAGGATTTCTATCGGATGCAGCGGGAGCGGCTCGGATTTCTCATGGACGGTGACGGTCCGGCCGGCGGTGCATGGAACTTCGATGCCGACAACCGCGAGCCGCCACCCAAGGATGCTCGATCGTGGCCCGAGCCCGTCCGGAGTCGTCTCGATGATCTGGACGAAGAAATCATTGATTCCCTACCTGAAAACGCCTTCGGCGCGGACCCGGATGGCACCTGGGCGACATCTCGCAGGGCGGCGCTTGCCCGCCTTCGACATGTGGTGGAAAACGTTCTTCCTGTGTTCGGACCGCACGAGGACGCCATGCTGGCGGGGGAGTGGTCAATGGCCCATAGCTTGCTCAGCCCGTACCTCAACCTCGGACTGCTCTACCCGGACGAGGTATGCGAAGCGGCCGAAGATGCCTACCGCGCCGGCAATGTTCCAATCGCGTCGGCGGAAGGGTTCATTCGACAGATCATCGGATGGCGCGAGTATGTCTGGGGTGTCTACTGGCTCTGGATGCCGGCGTATGCAGATTCGAATGAGCTCCGAGCCACCCGTTCGTTGCTACCGGTCTTCAGAACGGGCGATACCGAGATGCGTTGCGTGTCCGAGTGCCTCTCATCGGTGCGGGAGCACGGATACGCACACCACATTCAGCGCCTGATGGTGCTTGGCAATCTTGCGCTACTGACCGGCGTGGCTCCTGCCGAAATGGTCGACTGGATGTGGGCCTCGTTTGTGGACGGTGCCGAATGGGTGATGCTGCCGAATGTGCTCGGCATGAGCCTCTATGCCGACGGCGGAAAAATGGCCACCAAGCCCTACGCCGCCGGAGGGAACTACATCAACAAGATGAGCGACTACTGCGGCGATTGCCGATTCAAACCCGGGAATCGGGTCGGCGACGACGCGTGTCCGTTTACGACGTTGTATTGGAATTTCCTCGACTCCAACGACGAGCGGCTATCTGATAATCATCGCATGGCCCGTCAGCTCGCTGCGTCAAAGCGACTTGGCGATTTGGATGCTGTTCGTCAAAAGGCCTACGAGGTACTCGAACGACTGGTCGAAGGTCAGTTGTGATGACTGACCTGAAAGCGACCCGCGGCTCCACCAGCATCGAGCGCAGGTGGAGCCGCGGTCATTCGGCGGTCAGATCAATTCAAACGAAGGCAATTGTCCGGATCCGAGAACGTGATCTCGACCGAGACAGTGCCGTTGGCGGGGACCGTTACGGGAAGCCGGCAGCGCAATTCGCCATCAACGTCGGGGATTTCCGGACCGGGTCCGATACCGACGTTGGCTGAGGCAAGGACGATGACCTCTCCGGCCGGAACGGTTTCCTCGAGGACACTCGTGTAGTAGTCCTCGAGCTCCGGTTCACCCTGCGAAGTGACGAAGTCGGACCAGAGCGTTGACGAGATTGGTACGCCGTCGGGCGTCTCGAAACGAATGCCGACTTCGAAGCCTTCGATGAAGAAACCTTGAACGGGCTCGATGTTCACGGCGATCGTCCCGGTCTCGGCGGGGGCGGGTGAGCCTGATGCTCCTCCGCCGCACGCACTGAGGCCGAGGGCCGCTACGACTAACAGGACTGCGATGATGGGTGTTTTATTCATGCCGATTCGACGTGCGGATCCGAATGCCAGTTCCCACATTTTTATAGCCGGCCGAGGTCGTGCTATCCGCTTGCTTCCAGGTTGCGAATCGTGAAAAAGTGATGCCTCGTTGCGCCCACAAACGCGCTGACGATTACGGGATGTCCCGTTTCTGTGTGATAAAGAGCGTCGACTTTCAGCCCGGCCTGGCGCCATAATTCAATCTGAGTCAGCAGCTGCGGGATGGTATAGATGGGAACATCTGCGACTTCAGATTCCACGCCGAATTGAGTTACGGAGGCGATTTCGCCGTTCACCACGGAGACGACATACGGCTCTTTAAAAGACCCGTCCTGGTTTAGGGGTAGCTCTCCGTCGACTTCAAGCTGGGAGAGTTCATAGCTGTAGTCCTCGAGGCCGGTGGCGTCCCATCTGTTCCGAGCCGTCACTTGATCCTGATGCTCATGGTCGTTGGGTTGTGGGGCGACTGGCTTGAAATCGTTTACGACAAATATGAACCGGGGCGCGAGGACAGCCAGTTCGGAAGCCGGATCGACCACCTCGATATCGAGCCCGATCCAAGCGGGGAATCCCAGGGCGGCATCGTATTGGGCTGCGCCGCTGAACCGAACCCCGGAATCTTCGATACTTCCCGCCTCGAACATGTCTGCCAGGTCGTCGAACATGTCGTCCATGGTCAACGGAGACACGCTCCTCTCTTCTCCCCGTTCGTCGAAGTCCGTGCTCCAATCGATGATCTGGTCGCCTTCGACCTTGATCCACATACTCCCCGAAAACGGACAGTCGCAGATGAACGACATGCGGTACTCGTAGGCAGCGGGTCGAAGCGTCCGCCATTGCTGCTTGGCATTTTCGAGTTCTCCAAGCGAAGCCGGGTCACCCGGCAGGCCGGCCGTCAGGCCCTGCAGGATCCAATGCACTCCGCCGTCGTAAGCTCTCGCCTCACGATCAATCCAAACCTCGGTCGGATAGCCGTATTCGGCGTCATAGGAGGCTTCTACCGACCGGCCGGCGGCAATTGCCCGGTCAATACTGTCAAGTACGGCCTCGACCGACATCGTCTGGCCGGTCGGATCCACGAGGTCACCCTCCCAAACTACAGCTTGCCGGGGCTCAATCAGATCGGGTCCGCACTCGCCGCAGTCGTTCTCGAACGAGAGGTGATAGGTGTCGATGCCGTTGGCTT
>JABDOU010000408.1 GCA_013043085.1 Acidimicrobiia bacterium | reverse complement strand
CAGCCATCTTGCCCACCAATTCTCTCTGACCCCGGGCCTGCGCACGGCCGTCATTCTCAACCGGACCGTGGCCAACGGCGTCGACGCCTATCGCCGGTCAGGCCACGACATCGACGACATTGTCGTCAGCGACGATGTCAAGACCATCGAAGCAGCCATTGACTCCGGCACTCCAGTTGTCACAACCTCACTGGAGGCCTTCACGGCGCTCAGCAATGTTGAGATAGTGATGGAAGCCTCCGGTTCGGCGGCCCACGGTGCGATTTCGACCAGGGCATGCCTCGAGGCCGGAAAAGACGTCGTTTCGATGAACGCCGAAGCCGACGCCACGGTTGGCTGGCTTCTCAAGAGCATCGCCGCGCAAAACGACGTGATCTACACGATTTCCGACGGAGATCAGCCCGGCGTCCTGATGAGGCTCATCGAATATACCGAGGCGGCCGGATTCGAAACGGTTGCGGCCATCAATTGCAAGGGATTCATGGACCGGCATGCCACGCCCGAAAGCATCAAGGAGTGGGCAGTTCGATTTGGTATCAGCGTCCCCATGATCACCGCTTTTACCGACGGAACGAAGATCAACCTGGAGAACGCCAGCCTCGCAAACGCCACGGGACTGGTGCCCGAGCGGCGGGGGATGCATGGCATTCGCACCACAATGGCTACTGCCGTGCACGACATGGTGAAAACCTTTGATGGTCACGGTGTGGTCGATTACACCCTCGGTGGCGACTTCGGCGGGGGCGTGATCGTTCTCGGATATCTGGATGATCCGGTGTCGGTTGCGCCGGTCATGCAGTACCTCAAGATGGGTGATGGCCCGTACTATCAGTTCTTTCGACCATATCACCTTGTTCACGTCGAGTCACCCGTCTCTATCGCCGAAGTGGTTCTCGATCGGGATGAAACGATCTCACCCAGGGGTCCGTTTGTCGCGGACGTCGTTTCAATCGCCAAACGAGACCTTGAAGCGGGAGAGTCGCTCGACGGAATCGGTGGATTCACCACATACGGTGAAATCGACAAGATCGAAAACACCAGAGGTCTGCTTCCCGTCGGGATTTCGGACCATGCGGTAATGAAGCGTCCGGTGGCGTCAGATCGACCCATCAGCCTCGACGATGTGGAACTCGACGAGGAGTCGACGCTGGTGCAAATGTGGCGGGAACAACAAGCCCTCACGCCGAAGTAGGTCGTTTCAGTCGTCCTTTTTGAACGAGTCTGCGTAGCGCTCGTGCCCGTCGGCCATGATCCGATCTGCAACTGTGCTGGCTGCCCCTCCGGCGGAGCCGCGTAGCTGGGTTCCGTGCTTCACGGTCTTGGCGAGCGAATCCGGCGCTTGAACGTTTGAGGTTCCATCGTGAACGCGAAACGCCCGGACGAAACCCCGAATCTGATGCCAGATGGTCATGCCATCAGCATATCGACCTAGCCACAGCCAAAACGAAATGCAGACAACGGCTAATCTGCTGTCATGACCATCTCACATCACACAGCGGATCACGACACGGCAACCAATGAACCCAGTCACACGTCCGACGAGCGTCGAGTCGCATCTGGCAACAAAACAGACGGCGGCGAACGCGGTCCATCTGCGTTCTCCCGTTTTGACGGCGTTGCGCGCTCGACTGCACTCGCATGGGCGCTCGTGTATGCCTATCTGGTCATCGTGGCTCCCGCACCGGACCCCGATGTCGCGATTACGACAGCGCAGAACGTTCTCGGCTGGGTGCTTACCGGCGCCATCCTCACGGTCTTCGCAGCGTCGTTCTTCGGAAGGCGTCTTGCAGGCCTCACCGTCTCGGCAAGCGCAGTCGGCGGATCGGTTCTGGCGTATAACGGGATCGACTGCATCATGGCGGGTCACACCGAAACGATGTTCTACGTGATGGCTGTTGCCGGGGCCGGCTTTGTGCTGCACGCCCTCGCCAGAGTTCGGCTGGGTTCGAGCCGAGCCAACGCCGGCTAGAAGTAGCCGTCCGCTCGAAGGTACTCAACGACGATATCGGCCGCCTCCGCCGGACTGCCATCGGTAGCCAGGACGATCTCGGCGTCATCCGGTTCTTCATACGGATCGGAGATTCCGGTGAACTCTTTGATCTTGCCCGCCCTCGCCAAGGCGTAGAGGCCCTTGCGGTCTCTTGCCTCGCACACCTCCAAGGGTGTCGCCACGTGCACGAGCACGAAGTTGCCCGACGACACGAGGCTGCGGTTGTGCTTGCGAACCGCGTCGTACGGGGCAATAGGTGCAGCAATCGCTATCCCCCCGTGTTTCGCGATTTCCGAAGCCACAAAACCGATACGGCTCACGTTGAGGTCTCGATGCTCTCTGCTGAAGCCGAGCTCCGATGAGAGGTGTTTCCGCACGATATCTCCATCGAGAAGCGTTATCGGTCTGCCGCCCAACTCGAGCAACTTGACGCGTAGCGCGTTGGCAATGGTGGATTTCCCCGAACCCGAAAGTCCGGTGAAGAACACCACAAATCCTTGCTCGGTGCGAGGCTTGTGGGTCCGACGCAACTCGGTTACGACCTCGGGATAGGAGAACCACTCGGGGATTTCATCACCGGCAGCCAGCTTCTCACGGAACTCGGTTCCCGAGATGCTGAGCACGTGCTCACCTTCTGGCACCTCGTCCATCGGTAGATAGGCGTCTTCTTCTTGCACATAAACCATCATTTGAAATGGGACCATCTTGACGCCGATCTCGTCTTCGTACTTACTCAGCAGCTCCTGTGCGTCATATGGACCGTAGAACGGATCACCGGCTGCATCGTTGCCCGGACCGGCATGATCACGGCCAACGATGAAGTGAGTCACTCCGAAATTCTTGCGAATGATGGCGTGCCATACGGCTTCCCGGGGACCTGCCATGCGCATAGCGAGCGGTAGCAGTGCGAGATCGGCGGTGTCGGCGGGATAGCGGTGCAACAGGCTCTGGTAGACCCGCACTCTCGTGAAATGATCGATATCGCCCGGTTTCGTCATTCCCACCACCGGGTGAACGAGCAGCTTGGCATCCTGGTGCCGCGCAGCGCGGAGGGTGATCTCCAGGTGTGCTCGATGCATCGGATTGCGGGTTTGAAAGGCCACGACTTTGTCCCAACCTGCTTGCTGGAACCTGGCGCGGGTTTCGGAGGGAGTCAGCCGTAGACCTTCGAAGTCATAGTGGGTGGGGAGCTGCACACCCTCGATACTGCCGCCCAGATACACCGGCCCTGCTTGGTTGTACAGATAGTTCACAGCCGGATGGGCCGTGTCAGTGGTGCCAAAGACGCTGGCGGCTTCGCCCTGTTTGTCCGGCGTGTATGCATCGGCAACGGTGAGGATCGCGATGACAACGCCTTCCTGGTCGCGCAGTGCAACCTGAGCGCCGGAGTCCAATCCGCCGGCAAAATCCTCCGAGACGTCCAGCGTGATCGGTATGGGCCACACGGTGCCGTCCTCCAGTCGCATGTCGCTCACGACCGACGCGTAGTCGGATTCCGTCATGAATCCCTCTAGCGGTGAAAAAGCACCCGTAAGCAGGAGCTCGATATCGTTCAGTTGCCGATGCGTCAAATCCCATGACGGAAGATCTCCCGCCAGTCGTTTCAGGTCTTCGATGCGGTCATCGGCCGCCATGAGGTTTTTGAGCGCGCCGCCGTGTGGTTCGATTGTCATGGATCTCCGCAGGGTTCAGGGACGAAATTGTCGGTCTCAGAGTAACGACCGAAAAGAGGCGGAAGTGCTCAAACTCGGATCAAAGGTCGATGGAGACGTCACAATCCATATTCTTCGAGGAATCGCAGCCAAACCTCGCTCATCGTGGGAAAGGCAGGGATGGCGTGCCATAGCTGGTCGAGCGTCACGCCTCCGATAATGGCGATGGTGGCTGCATGGAGTAGCTCGCCGGCCCCTGGGCCAATGAACGTTGCTCCAAGGATCACGCGATCCGCATCATCGATGACGAGCTGTGCAGTCCCGCGAATGCCTCGCCCGAGCGTGGCTGCTCCGGCGGTATGACCGATGTTGTAGCTAACTGCCGAGACCTGATCGTGGCTCTTGCGTGCCTCGGCCTCGGTGAGGCCTACGGCGGCGATCTGGGGATCGGTGAATATGACGCGCGGGATGGCTTTGACATCTCCATAGGCGGTGACGTTTTCCGTCTTACCCGCAATGTGATCTCCGGCAACGCGAGCTTGGTACTTACCTGTGTGGGTGAGAAGCGCCCGACCATTTACATCGCCGACGGCGTACAGCCATGCGTGGGCCACGGTCTGCATATGGTCGTTGACCGAGACGTAGCCACCGGGTTCCAATCCAATTGTCTCGAGCCCGATGTCACGGGTGTGAGGGCGTCGGCCGACGGCAACGAGGAGCTCATCGCCAGTGATCACTGAGC
>JABDOU010000401.1 GCA_013043085.1 Acidimicrobiia bacterium | reverse complement strand
CGCAGGTGGAGCGCCTGTATGTGCTGGTGGGTGATCGGCTCGATCCCACCATTCCGGCATCCACACGCGCCGAATGGCTGGCCGACGCCGTGCCCGCGGCGACGATCATTGTGACACCGGACTACTTGCCTGACGCCAATCAACCCTTGGCAGATCGGGCACTCGAATTGCTACCCGAACGCCCGACCATTGCATTCACATCCGAACAGTGGGGCGCGGGGTGGGCGGAGGCCATCGGAGCCCGCCATGTCATGGTGGATCTCGATCGGACCCGGTTCCCCATCAGTAGCAGCGAGATCCGTTCCAACCTCAGGGAGCATTACACGTGGCTGGTTCCTGCCGCACGGGCGGCTCTCGCCAAGCGCGTCGTACTGGCCGGGGCCGAATCTACGGGCAAGTCCACGCTCGCTGTCGATCTCGCCAACCACTATCAGACTGTGTGGGTTCCCGAATACGGCAGATGGTATTCAGACGGCAGGGCCGGGCTCAAAGATCGAACCTGGACCGCCGACGAATTCGTTCGAATCGCTATAACCCATCACCAGGGTGAGGCCGATCTAGCTCGAAGATCCGCTAACGGCCTGGTGATACTCGACACCGATGCGCTGGTGACGAAGGTGTGGCATCGTCGGTACCTCGACTCGCCGAATCCGATCCTCGAGGAGCTCGTCGACGAGTTCCTCCCGGACCTCTACTTCGTATGCGCACCAGATTTCGAGTGGGTGCATGACGGCACCCGGGAGTCCCCTAACTACCGGGATTCCATGCATATCGATACGTTGCAGTTGATCGCCGCGACTGGAGTGCCCTTCATAGAGCTCACCGGTGACCAGTCCAAGCGTCTGAAGGAGGCGATCGCCGTTATCGACGAGACGGTCCATAGCGAGCCTCTCATCTAAGGAGTCCCCATGGCGGTTACGAGGCCAGCGCTGTCCCGGCCATCACCGTTCGCTGTCACTGTCGATATTGTCCTGCTGGCGGTTACCGAGCGATTGGAAGTCATGCTGGTGCGACGCGGGGTCGAGCCGTTCCGGGATCTCCTGGCATTGCCAGGTGGGTTTGTGCAACCCAACGAATCCATCGATGACGCAGCCCGCAGGGAGCTTGCTGAAAAGACGGGACTGACCCCCACGCAGCTACCCGGAGTGCACATCGAACAGTTGGGCACCTTCGGTGACGTTGATAGAGATCCACGCATGCGGGTGGTGTCGGTCGCCTACCTGGCGCTGAGCCGGTTCCGACCCGTCCCGACAGCCGGCACCGGCGCTGTCGAAGCGGTGTGGATTCCGGTCGACGAGGCGTGCCGCGGGACTCTTGCCTTCGATCACGTGGAGATCCTCACCGCCGGGTTGGAAAGGGCGCGGTCCAAACTCGAATACACGACACTCGCGACATCGTTGGTGGCCCCCACGTTTACGCTGGGTGAACTGCGGCAGGTCTACGAGGTGGTGTGGCAAGAGAGCCTCGACATCGCCAACTTTCGGAGAAAGGTGCTGGCAACCCAGGGCTTCGTAGTCGCTACGAACGAGAAACGGATTTCGGAAAGCGGAGGCGCACCCGCCACGGTCTATCGAGCGGGCACCGGCAAGGACCTGCTCCCTCCGATCATGCGGGTTCGCTAGCGGAACATTGGAGATTGTGGGACTCATCAGATTCGAGGTCGAGAAGCCTCGAATCGACGTCTACTCAGGAAATGACCGCGAGCGGCCGATTACTACCTTGTGCTGGGCATTGTGGTCGAGCTACATGGATACATCAAGACGAGGGCGGCCGATGAAGATTCGTTTCACGATCGGGGGAAAAAAGGAGAAGCATTTCTCTTGGGACACGAAGGAGATTCCCAATGAAAGTGCTCGCCAGTTCACCGAGGATCTATTGACGATCTTTGCTTCGGCAGCCAGGGGCATCAGGGATCGGATCACCGAGTACGAGAATGAACATGCTGAGGTCACAGATCATGGTGACGCATCCGACGACACGTCCGGTAAAGGACCAGCGGCAGATCCGCCGGACAGCGAACCGATCTCGCAATCTGAGCAACAAGCTGTCCAGCGAACCGTTCACGACGACCCATGTGCCGAGGCCCTCATCAACAGTTCCCTAGGGG
>JABDOU010000386.1 GCA_013043085.1 Acidimicrobiia bacterium | reverse complement strand
GTGCTCTTTTGGCGTGAATTTGAGGCAACAGGCGCTTTGCCCGTTCGATGGGGCCTGCAACGAGCTGCGGAAAGTATGCGACATACACGGCAAAGTCGAGCAGGTTGTCCGTTGGCTCCAGGTCCCGACGGTACACATCGATCGTATACCCGAGGGTTTGGAACGTATAAAAAGAGATGCCGACGGGCAGGATGATTCCCAGGAAGGCCGGCGACGTTTCGAGTCCGATCGTATTGAGCAAGTCGGCTGCAGAGTCCGCGAAGAAGTTGAAGTATTTGAAGAAGCCGAGGATGCCGAGGTTGACGCCAACGCTTCCCAGCATGAGGCGGCGCCGGGCTTTGTCGTCATCCTGACGGGCGAGCGCTCGGGCGATGGTGTAGTCGGCAATGGTGCTGATCCAGATCAGCGTCAGGAATCGCCAGTCCCAACTGCCATAGAACACATAGGACGCAACCAGCAGCAGCTTGTTTTGATGCTTGCGCAGGACGGTCCAATACAGCACAAATACCAGCGGCAAAAAGAGTGCGTATTGAAGAGAGTTGAAAACCATGCCTGCGCCTTGTATTGCCCCGTCTCGCCCTGATACCTGCGGGAGGCGCTCGACACACCCCCGGTCTCTCCTCTCGCATCAGTGTAGAAAGAATCAGCCAACCTACGACTGAGTCGGCGAGACTATTTTTGCAAATGTGCCGCCCGTAGGCGGCCCTAATACCGCTCGGTTGCGAGCTTGTGAGCTCTACTTCGATGCACGGCGGTACCTTCCCCCGGCTTCGGTTCCTCCGGAACCTCTCGCTGGGGAACCATTGGGGGGCTAGCTTCTTTGCATGGTCATCACGATGATTGTTGAGATTCCCAAAGGGAGTCGGAATAAGTACGAGATGGATGAGGAGAGCGGTCAGATCTATCTGGATCGGCTGCTGTTCACGGCGACCCGATATCCGGCCGATTACGGATTCATTCCTGACACGCTGGCTGCAGACGGCGATGCGCTTGATGCCATGGCGCTTGTTACGGAGCCAACCTTTCCGGGATGCCGGATTCGAATTCGTCCGTTGGGGGTGTTTCTGATGGAGGACCAGGGCTTGGCCGACCACAAGATTCTTGGTGTGCCCGACAGCGATCCGCTGTGGGCCGATGCAAAGGATCTCAGTGATGTTCCTGCCCATATGCTCCGCGAGTTAGAGCATTTCTTCGCCGTGTATAAGGATCTCGAGGACAAAAAGACTGCGACGATCGGTTGGCAGCCGCTGGCTGACGCCCTGACGATCATCGAGCAGGCGCGGATCGACTAGAACCGCTGGGATGGCACTTCCACGAACGACATGCGTCGAATCCGGTGGTATCCACTTGATTCGGCACTGATGGCGCGGCGCTGATCTATACGGCTAGAGCAGGTGTGTCTGCATCGACCGGTTCCTCGCTTCTCAGCCAGGTGCCCAGCCCGATGAGCCCGATGGTCATGATGATGATGCCGGTGTTGAGTCCGACGCTCGAAGCGATCCAGTAGTCGCCCCAAACGTCGGGGGTGCCCACCTCGAGCCACCGCAAAGCCAGGAAAGCTGTTGCACCGACAACCGGGCCCCCGGCCCACACGATCGTCCAAAGGCGTGGAGCAATGCCCCGCCGCAACACCGCCACGGCGAAGGTGATGAGTCCGAGGGCCATTATCCCGAGCCACAAGACAACGGCCCAAATCACCAGGGTCGCAAGAACGCCAAGCCCGGTAACGATGAGCCCGGCCATGCCCATACTCCCGAGGCCTCCGTGACGTTGGTTGACTCCCACCATCACAAACAACATGATCGCCCCTGCCGCCAATGAAGCAAGAGCGAAGGACATCCACGTAATCGTTTGTGCGTCGAGAATCAAGGCGTCGGGTGCGATGCTAGATGGTCGATCGGGGGATACTGCAGAGGCCCAGAAACCGATGAGGCCGACGATCCAGAGTGCGGCGCTGAAGTAGGCGGCAGTTCCGGCGAGTTTGGTCGTTGTGGTTGGCACGGCAATTCCTCCTGTGTTGGTGGAGGCGTACACCGCGGCGAGTGCTTTGGGTTCACCAAAGCGATCCAGGGTGGTCCGCTGGGCAGCGTCGGGTTCGAGGCCGCGGGCCAGGAGACCTTCTACCGCCGAATAGAGATGGTCTTCCATCTCACAAACGACATCGTCGAGGTCACGACGCCCGTGAATCTCTGTCCGCATAGTGTCGAGGTACCCATCGATCAGGGCGTATCGGGCCACGCGGCCCCCTTCAACACTCTGGACATGGCTTCTGTGAAGTTGTTCCATGCCACACGCTGCTCACCGAGCGCACCCCGACCTTGTTCGGTCAGTCGGTAGGTACGCCTCCGTCTTCCTTGCACCTCGGTCCATTCGCTGCTGAGGAATCCACCCTTTTGGAGTCGATGCAGAGCCGGGTAGACCGTTCCTTCGGGAAGGTCGAACGCTTCATCGCTGCGTTCTCGCAGTTCATCGATGATCGCGTACCCATGCCGGGCACCGTCGGCCAGGATGGCCAACAGCAGTAGATCGAGATGTCCCTTTAGCGCCTGTCCTCTCATACCTAGGCAATCTATACTATGTTTAGCTATGTGTCAACGGGTTTGGAAAGGGGTTTGCATATGATTATTTGTAATCGAACATATGTTCGATTACACTCGAACGCCCTACAGGAGGACGAGCCTGGTAATTGCGGAACGGGTAGCGGTCGATCTTCAATCTGATGAGCCGCTCGCGCTTGTATCCGTAGAGAGTTTTTCGGTCGAGAGCTTTTCCGTTGAGAACTTGTGGGGGCCGGGACAACTACTGGGGTTGGTGGGCCCACCGGGGCTGGGGATGACCAGGGTGGCGGTGACCCAACTGGCGGCGATACCGGGTCCGTTGTCCTGGGTGGAGCCACCCACCCGGGCTTCCTGGTTTTCGCCGGCTATCGGGTGGGAGAGCGGGATCGAGCCGGATCGGCTGGTAGTCGTTCGCTCAAGCGATATTGCGGGATGGGCGGAGGCGACGGCGACGCTCATGGATGGGATGGCGGCGGTTTGTGCCGACGTCCCCGCCCGGGTCCCGGAGGCAATGCTGCGCCGGCTGGCGGCCAGAGCCAGGGCTCGTCGAGCCCGTCTCGTGTTGCGTTCGCGTGACCCCTTGCCAACCGGAATCGCCCATACGGTGATCACGGGCGAAGCGGTGGAGTGGGTGGGCACCGGTCAGGGGCGGGGCCGACTTCTTCACCGTCGCCTGGTGGCGACCGCACATGGAAAGGGGGTGAAGGGCCCGGCTCTCGAGCTGGGTTTCGAAGACGATGGCACGAATTTTGTGTGTGTGGTTTCCGGATTGGGCGCTACGGCGCCCGGACGCGCCACCGGATAGTCCCGCCCAGGTCATTAATTCGGACAACCGGGTTACCGGCGTCAACCAACTGGCCGCGACACGGGGCTTGTCGATTGGGATGCGGCGTCGGGAGGCTGAAGCGATGTGTCCGGAGGTAGTCACGCTTGTTGACGATCAGGCTGCGTCGGCAGCAGCGTTTGAGCCGGTGGCATGTGTCATCGAAGACGTGGTGGCGACCGTCGAAGTGGTACACCCCGGTCTGGCGTTGGCACCTATAGCCGGAGCTGTCAGCTACTACGGCAGCGAGGCCGACGTTGTGCAGCGGGTGCACGAGGCCGTGAAGGAGGTAACCGGGGGAGGTGCTCATGTCGGCGTGGCGCGCGGGCCATTCGCCGCGCGCCATGCAGCTCAGAACGCCACCCCCGATGCGCCCTTGCTGGTTGACAACGATGCCGATTTCCTGGCATTGCTCGATATCGAGGTGGTCGGCCACGAAGATCTGGCTGCCACCTTTCGTTGGCTGGGGGTGGCCACGCTGGGCGAGCTGGCGAGATTGCCCAGAGCGGCGATTGCCTCGCGATTCGGAACGGTGGGGTTGGTTGCCCACCAGCTGGCGAGTGGGGAAGATCGCAACATTCGCCCCAGCCATCTGGAGGGTCCTCCGATTGCCGAGGAGAAGTTTGAAGATCCGATCACCCATCTCGAACAGGTCGGTTTCGTCGCTCGTTCGATGATGGCAACCCTCAAAGTCGTACTCGCCTCTGAAGGAGCCAGTCCTCATGCCGTCGACATCGAAGCCGAAGCCGCCGATGGCACGATCCGTAACCGCACCTGGCGTTCTCCCCATCCGTTTACAGCAGATGAGTTGACCGAACGGATCAGATGGCAACTTCACGCCTGGGTTGCCAAGGGCGGAATTCCCGGAGGATTGGTGCGTCTACGGGTTACTCCTCATGAGGTTTCGGATCGGGGTAGGCAATTGGCGCTTGGTCACGACGCCACGCAACAGGACGAAGCCCACCGGGCGCTGCTGCGCACTCAGGCGGTAGTTGGAGTGGATGGAGTGGTGGTGGCCAGACCCCAGGGTGGACGGGACCCGGCCGAACGGGTGTCTTGGTCCCGGTGGGGTGAGCAGGCCCAGGAGCCCCAAAGGGATCCGGCTGCTCCCTGGCCCGGGGCCATTCCCCGGCCGGCACCGGCGCTGGTGCCGGATCCTCCTCCTCAACTCGAGGTCGAGTGGGATGAGGGCACGCCGGTGCGTATTCGTCTGCGTTCGCGATGGGTCCCGGTACTGAGCTGGGCGGGGCCGTGGAGAAAGACGGGAAAGTGGTGGGAAGGAGACGAGCCGGCTGATCGTTACCAGCTCGTCACCTCCACCGGCGCCCTGCTCATTGCGACCAAGCAGGGCCGGGCCTACGTTTTGGGGATATACGACTGAGCTGCTCAGGTGACGCCTGATGCTTCACGAACCAGCCGTGAGCACCGGCTTGGGAGGTCGACTGAGCTGCTCAGGTGACGCCTCACGCTTCACAGAAAAACTCGACTCCGGATTCGACTCCGGATTGGAAGGGTGGAATGAGGAGAGGTGGATGTGGTGCAAAAATGGGAAGGTGACGAGCCGGCCGATCGTTACCAGCTCGTCACCTTCACCTGCGCCCTGCTCAATTGCGACCGAGCAGGGCCGGGCCTACGTATTCGGGATCTACGACTGAGTCCCGCACGCCTTCCCCGGGCGGGACCCTGTCACAGATCTATACGTAGATGTGCAGGTCCGACGTCTCCGAACTCGACAGGAACGTGTCGTATTCGGCTATTTCTGTCTCGAAAGCCAGGTCGTCGTTCGTGACACCAAACTCACGCATCGACGATCCGCACACATACAGCTTGACCCCGGCGGCTTTCAAACCGGCGATCATCAGTTCCGGGCGCATATATCCGCCCAGTTCTGGAGTAGGAGGCCCGAATTGGTCAAAAGGACGGGCAGGCCCGCCGATTCTGGCCTCGAATCCCCTGGTAACGGCTCTAACGGCTGGTCCGTAGAAGAACAGCGAAACGCTGTCTCCCCGCTGACGAGCTTGCATGGCAAACCTCAACGGTGTCATGAGCGCAAAAGCGTCCTCGTCGGAAATAGCCAACCCCGCGCTGTGACCAGCCCGCATACCTTTACGATTCGTGAATCGATGCGTGGCATCTGCGGTGTGTACCTCGGTCGATCGGAGCGTATTTGTCTCCGGTTTCGCCATCCCCGACCGTCGTACGATGGTCTGACTGAGGAATTCCCGCCGGGCCCGATAGTGCAGCCCTGTGGGCCGGTTCATCGGTGTCTTCAACTGCCTCATTTCGGTCCTTCAGTCAACCGCATCAGACACTTTTCCTGACACGGTGTCGTTTTATGTCATATCGGCAGCAACATCTCCAGATATAAGCATTTTCTTGCCAGAAACCTCCAAAGATTCCGAACGGTCAGTCACGAGTGAGACCGGGTTGTTTGTGCCGACGATGGGCAGCCCATGTCGATTGACGATCACTCGGCCTGTCGTCAGTCGGACGCTGCCGTACTCAGCGCCCGATACGTAGTCTCGATGGCGGCTTGGGTACGTTGGCGTAGGTCGTCGACGGGATCCGCCGCGTCGGCATTGGCGTGGAGCGGGGGGTGAACCACTATCTGAACGGTGCCGGACCGGATCTTCCAATCACCGGGCTTCCAGCTGCGGTCGGTGCCGAACATGGTGATCGGCAGCACGGCAGCATTACCGGAATAGGCCGTTACAAAAGGCCCCTTCTTGAACGTGAGGATGCCACCTGCCCGGCTCCGCGTTCCTTCGGGATAGACCGCCAGCGAGTGACCGTTCTCGAAGAGATTCTTGAGTCGTGCCTTGAGCTCCGCCACGCCGGCCGGGCCGGCCTGGCGATCGACGCGAACCATGTTCATCGACTTCAACACCGTCCGGAAGATCGGGATCTTGTAGAGCTCGGTTTTTGCCATGAACCGCATCGACAGCGTTTTGAGTGAATCGAACTGAACGAGGGCATCGAGGTTGGAGAGGTGGTTGCTCACGATGACCAGCCCGGTTCCGTGCGGGACATTCTCGAGTCCAGTCACTTCGACTTCGACACCGGCGATCGTGAGCAATGTTCTGGCCCAACGTTGTCCGGCCTGGTCGGCCCGTCCGTGATTGCCTCGTTTGGATGCCAGCACGGCTACCGCACCGTGATAGAGCGTGAGCGGAACCAACGCCAGGTAGAACACGGCGGTCCGCAGCAGCATCATGAGCCTGGACTCACTGCCCTGTGAAGTCGGGAGGTCGTTTTTCCATGTAGGCCATCATGGCCTCTCTGATATCGTCGCTGTGAAGGAATGCCGCGTTCCACAGCGCTACATAATCGAGTGCTTCGGCGACCGTGCGGTCCTGGCCCATTTTCAAGATGTGCTTGGCGCCCTGGGTGGTCAGAGGGGAATTGGCTGCGATTTCTGTTGCAAGATCCATGGCGGCCTTGTGCAGCTCCTCGGTGGTAGGTAGCACACGGTTGATCAGCCCGAACGACAGAGCCTCTTCGGCGTTGATGTCTTTACCCGTATAAATGAGCTCTGCCGCCTGACCCGGGCCGATCACCCTTGGCAGCCGTTGCATCGTTCCGACGTCGGCGACCAAACCG
>JABDOU010000381.1 GCA_013043085.1 Acidimicrobiia bacterium | reverse complement strand
TACCGCGATGTTCATCTGTGCGATGTGGATACCGTCCATGACATGGCGAGGGTAGGCGCCCATATCCTCAGAACCCACCTCCCGGCCCACATTCGACGGCGCACACGCTGGCCGCGGCCCCGGAGTTATCGGCACGCCAAAACGCCATGGGCGCTTCAAGAATCGAGGCCCTACTATCAGATCCTCAGCGTTGAGATCTCTACGACGTGCGTTCGCGGAGGAGACACATGGGTGTCCGATTGGACAATGCGAAAGCTCTCTACATGGAAGGCATTCGCGACGGGAAGTTTGTCGAGGCCATCAACCGGTATGCCGGTGATCGATATGTCCAGCACTCCACGCCCGTGAGGGACGGCAAGGAGGGCTTCATCGAGTTCTTTGCCGACTTCGTGCAGCGCAATCCCGACCGGGACATCGAGATCGTCCGCGGATTCGAAGACGGCCGATATGTATTCCTCCACGCGCTGCAGACCCTCAACGGCGGCGAGTCCCGCTGGGTAACAGCTGACATCTTCGACACAGACGACGAAGGCCGGATGATCGAACACTGGGACATCATCCAGGAGGTTGTCGACGAAACCGTCTCAGGCCACACTCAGGTCGACGGCCCGACCGAACCGACAGATCTCGACAAGACCGAGGACAACAAGGCTCTCGTGTCGCGGTTCGCTACGGACGTTCTCGTGAACGGGCAGATCGACAAATTGACGAATTACATATCCGCCGATACCTATATCCAGCACAATCCCCAGGTTGCCGACGGGATCGAGGGACTAGCCGACCTCATGAAGGCGCTCGCCGACCATGGCCAGTCGATGGCGTACAGGGAAATACACAACGTGGTGGGATGCGGCAATTTCGTAGCGATGCTCGCCCATATGGACCTGGCCGGCAGAGATATGGCAGTCATCGATCTCTTCCGAGTCGAGGACGGTCTCATTGTTGAGCACTGGGATGTCGTTGAAGAAATTCTGCCCGTCGACCAATGGGTCAACTCCGGCAAGTTCTGACACGCCGCGATTGAACTTGGGTACCGCACCGCCTCTCCATCGCGACAGCGGAGGCGGTGCATGCCCTACCCGGGCCGGTAGATCCCGGGCGTGCGCGGCAACCGTTCCATTCAATACACACTGCGCCGGCGATGAGCCGGCTCACCCGTCAGGTGTTGGCCGAGTTCGTCGGGACCGCATTCCTGCTGGCCGGAATCGTCGGTTCGGGCATCATGGCCGAACGGCTGACTTCCGATCCGGGTCTCCAGTTGCTGCAGAACGCCATAGCGACCGCCGCTGTGCTCACCGCCGTGATTCTGGCACTTGGCCCGGTGTCGGGCGCCCACCTGAATCCGGCCGTCACCATCGCGGATCGGGTGTTTGGCGGGCTCACGACACGAGAGGCTGCGGCATACATCCTGGGACAGATTTCCGGCGGCATCGTTGGCGTGGTTACGGCAAACCTCATGTTCGATCTATCGGCAGTGACGTTCTCGACGACCGAGCGCGCCGGATCCCATCTGTGGCTCGCCGAGGTTGTCGCCACGCTCGGCCTGCTGCTCGTCATCTTTGGGCTCGTGCGATCGCAGCGCACATCGGCCGTGGCATTCGCCGTGGGTGCCTACATCGCCGGGGCGTTCTATTTCACCTCTTCGACGAGCTTTGCCAACCCGGCGGTCACCATCGCCCGGTCACTGAGCGACACGTTTGCGGGGATCGACCCGGCCAACGTTCCCGGATTCCTCCTGGCTGAACTGATGGGCACCGCCGTTGCAGTCGGCCTCATCATGATCCTTTATCCCCGGATCGGTGAGGTCGCCGACCAGGTCCTGGTCCCCCACGACGCCGAGTAAGGGTCAGCGACCCTCGACGAGGCGCTTGACCTTGATCATGGAACGATCCATGGCCCGTTGTCCGCGGAGCTGCATCATCAGAACTGCGTTGATGGGGGCCATGTACCACGGTCCACGAATATCCAATGATTGGTCTACCCGGGTCTTGCCGTCTCCGGTCTCGGTCAGATCCACGACGAGGTGGAGATCCACATAGCCGTCGGTGCCATCATGCACCTGGCGGCGCATCGGATCGAACTCGACGACCGTCCATTCGCTCTCACCTTTGAACGGTGCGATCCCTCCATACTCTCGATAGACGGAACCGACGCCGAACTCCCCGTCGGGCACTTCGACCATACGGTCGGTCGATTCATCCAACTCCGGATAGTTGGAGGGATCACACATCAACTCCCAAAGCTTTTCGGGAGGGGCGTCGATCTCGATCGAAGAAGAAAGTCGCATCATTGGGCCACGGTCCGGCAGTGAATCCAATATACACGTGGGCGGTGAACCCGGACCATCGGAAGATTCACGCTGGTTGGCTGCGGTAGACGACGACCAGATCGCCGACATTGGTGCCGGTTGGCCCGGTGATCACGAGATCGCCTGTCGCTTCGAGAAGCCGGTTGCTGTCGTTGTCAGCCAGACAGGCTGCCGCATCCAATCCCACCGCGGCGGCTCGGGCCACGGTCCCTCCGTCGCCAAACGCGCCAGCCGCATCGGTGAGTCCATCGCGCCCATCCGTCCCAACCGAGGCGACCACCACGTCGTCGATTCCCCCCAGGGCGATCCCGGCGGCGAGTGCCAGCTCCTGGTTGCGGCCCCCCCGGCCGGTTCCCGTGACGGTTACGGTCGTTTCGCCTGCGTAGATCGCCATCCCGGGATTGGCCGGCGCCGCCGAAATGATCTGCCTCGCCACGTCCCGTGCCTCGCCGGTGAGGGCCGTCGACACCACCT
>JABDOU010000128.1 GCA_013043085.1 Acidimicrobiia bacterium | reverse complement strand
GTATACGCCTCCTATCTGCTCGACCACGGACGGCCACGTGAAGCCTGGGCTGTGGCCAAACCCGGCAAGATGGGAGAGTCCCCGAGTGAGGCGGCGTTGCGCCAATGGTACGTCGCTGCGAGAGCGGCGGTAGGCGCCGGAGACACAGAGACGGCGATCAAAATCGGACAACGGATCCGTAAAAACGACAAGGCATTTCCCGGCCTCGAACTTCTCGATCAAGAGATCGCTGCTTCCGCCAACACAGCAACATAATGCCGTTAATCTGGTACTGAGCGCACGCTGAGCGTTGGTATGCGCGCTGCATACTGTCACGTGAACAAACAGCACATGAGCAAACAGCACATGAATAACCAGGTGGTTTGGTAAGTACTCGTTTGGGGTGCTTCGGGAAGGGTTGTACGGGTGGAATCGATTAGTCGGCGCGACGTCCAAAAACGCGTCGTTTTAGGGTTGCTGGGGATTGCCGCAGCAATTGCTTGGATAGGTTTGGGCGCTCCAGCAGGAGCCCACGATTCAGGAGACGATCTAGCCGTTTCGATCGTTCCCGTGGTGTCCGGCCTCTCACAACCAACTGCAGTCGAGATCTCCTCAGATGGCCGTTTTTTCATTCTTGAAAAGGATGGAAAGCTGAAGGTCGCAAACGGTGAGGGTCAGACCGCCACGACCATCCTCGATATTCAGACAGAGGTTCACAGCCAACTCGACCGGGGCCTGCTGGGTTTGGCACTCCACCCCGACTTTCCGGCGAATGACAGCGTCTATGTCAGCTACACGTACGACGCACCGATCGGAGGCACAGCTCCCACATACGGCAACGGCAACTGCCCAAATCCCGATGTCGACGGCTGTCCGGCCACGGGCAAGATTGTCAAACTACGGATCAGCCCATCGAACCAGATCACGAGTCAGCAAACCCTCGTGCAGGGTGCCTGGTGCTATCAGTTTCCTACCCACTCGCTCGGAGATCTGGTGTTCGGTCCCGATGGCGCGCTCTACGTTTCGTCCGGGGAGGGTGCCAGTCCAGTCACTGCGGACTACGGACAAATTGGGTCGAATCCGTGTGGCGATCCCTCATTTGAGGGTGGCGCCGTCCGATCTCAAGACCTGGAGACCAACTTCAACCCCACAGGCGATCCCATTACGTGGTCGGGTGCCATTGTCCGGCTGGATCCGAATACAGGAGAAGCGCGCTCAGACAATCCGCTCGTCCAGGGCCAACCGCAAGGTACCCCTTCCGCGGCTGACGATCCGATCATTGCATATGGGCTTCGCAATCCCTATCGCCTCACCTTCCGACCCGGGACCAACGATCTCTGGATCGGCGACGTCGGCTGGGGATACGCCGAGGAGATCAACGTTCACACCAATCCCGATGGTTTTGTCGAAAACTTCGGATGGCCCTGCTACGAAGGGTCATCTCCTCAGGGTGTTTACCAGAGCAAGAATATCCCGATATGCAATGCCCTGTATAGCCAACCCGCCCGCGTCGAGGCGCCGTACTACGCATACGTTCATGAATCGCAGCCAGGTGGTACCGAGTGTCAGGCCAAGGATTCGGCCATCTCCTCGCTCGAGTTCATCAATGGTTCTCCCTACCCGACAAGCCTTGACGGGTCGTTGGTTGTCGCCGACTATGGCGTTGGCTGCATCTGGTTGATGGAGCCGGGCGGCAATGGCTTGCCTGATCCTGGCCACGTGGAGACGCTGGCTACGGGGCGGTACACAACAGACATCACCCGGGCTCCGAACGGCAGCCTGTATATCGTCGATATCGTGTTCGGAACCGTCAGCCGATTGGACCTGGCTGGTTCCGGGGCCGCCCCGATTGCACGGGTTACGGCGTCGCCCCCGGGCGGCTCGACAGCCCCGCTGAGCGTGACGTTCGACGCCAGAACCAGCAGTGGCACCAACCTGAGCTTCGCTTGGGACGTCGACAATGACGGCGAATTCGACGACGGCACGGGCGGCGTGATCACCCGCACCCTGCAGAGGGGCACGCACCTCGTCTCGGTCCGGGCAAGCAGTGGTGGATTCAGCGACACCGCATCGGTCTCGGTTCCGGTCAACAACAACCCTCCGACGGTGACCATCACCTCGCCACCCGCGTCTGCAACGTTCTCGGCCGGCGACGTCATCGTCCTCGATGCGTCCGCTTCTGATCCGGATGGAACGCAGCTAACCGACGGCAGCTACGAGTGGCAACTGTTGTTGCATCACTGCACAGGTCAGGACTGCCATCAGCACTTCGAGGGTACCTACACGGGACGACGACAAAACGTACAAGGATCCTCGCACCCTTATCCGTCGTACCTGGAAGCCGTTGTGACCGTTCACGACGGGATGGGCGGCACAACAACCGCATCGCGCGAGATTCAACCGGTCCCGGCGACGTTGACCGTCACTACAGATCCTCCTGGCGGAAAGATCCAGCTGACCCCCGATTTGGTGACAACCCCGGCCTCGCAGGTTGTCATCGCCAGCAGCGAGCTGAGCATCTCGGCGCCGGCCAGGCAGGTCATCAATGGCCAGACGTACGGGTTTGTTGGATGGTCACAGGGCGGTCCCCGTAGCCAGGAAGTCACGGTATCCACCGACATGACCGTCACGGCTCGCTATGCCCTCGACAACACGTCGGTGACCGTAACTCCCTCAGCGATTGTGATGCCCGATACATTTGTCGGCCAGACGACGACGACCAATGTCACGGTAACCACCAGCGGACCTGCGGCATCGGTGCCGGGGTACATAGAGTCGGCAATCATCAGCGGAGCCGGATTGGCTTTGGGTGCCGTGCCGGATGCGGTGCCTGTCAACACTTCTGCAACGATCCCCGTCACGTTTTCGCCGACGGTTTCGGGCTCGATCAACGGTCAGGCAACACTTGTGATCAACGGCAAGAACTACACCGTGCCGATCACCGCCAATGCCAACCTCGCACCAATTGCGACGCTCCAGGTACCGTCGGATGCAGGCGAGATCGGCCGAATCATCACGGGGGTACCCCGCCGCTTCGATGTGCGGCTCGCCGCGGTTGGAGAACCGTACCAGCGACCGATTCGGATAACCGGCGCCTCTTCGACCGATTCACGGGTTTCAATCGTCGAAGTTCCCACGCTGATCAACGTTGGCGAAACAGGTGTCGTAACAATCTCGGTGAGCGAAGATGAGTTGGGGGAATTCAATTCGGAGCAGGTGGTGCTCGTGGGATTGGAGCGTGTGACGATCGCTCTGCATGCAGGCGTGTCGGAAGCAACCGATTCACCCGCTCTCTTCGACCCGACAAGCGGGCGCTGGCAGGTGACCGATGTCTATGGCTCAACCAGGTATTTTTACTACGGCAATCCAGGCGACCTGCCGTTGCTGGGTGACTGGGATTGTGATGGATTCGATACCCCCGGCATGTTCCGGCCCTCGAACGGCTTTGTGTATATCACCAACCGCGCCCAGACGGGCGTCGCCGACCGGGAATTCTTTTACGGCCAGGGCGGCGACATCCCCATCGTTGGTGACTGGAACAACAACGGGTGCGACACTCTGGCTATATATCGGTCAGGAGAAGTATTTGTTCGGAACTCCCTCGGAACCGGGGTGGCTGACTATTCGTATTTCTTTGGCGACAACGGAGATCGTCCGTTTGCCGGAGACTTCGACGGCGATGGTGTGACCAGTGTCGGCTTGTACCGCGAAACCACCGGATTCGTGTATTTCCGTGACTTGCTCACAAGCGGCAAAGCGGAACAATCGTTCTTTTACGGAATTCCAAGTGACAAGATCATTGCGGGCGACTACGACGGGGACAGATAGGAAACCGTCGGCATTTTCCGCCCTCTCGAGAGCCGTTTTTATCTCTCAAATGTGAATGCGCAGCGGGCGGCTGACCTCATGATCGATATCGACGGAGCTTCAGGCTGGATCCCGACCGTGGGACTCCTGCCCATCTGATCGCGATTTTGTCGCGCTCTACCGATATCTTCGTGACAACCGGAAAGGAGGGTGCATGGATCGCACCAGCATTCCGGAGGACGATCTGTCATTTGACGACGAAGATGTGAACATCGTCGTGCTTCGCGGCAACGTTGTCGCTGAACCCGAAATCAGACACTTCGATTCGGGTGCCGTAATGATTCGATACTTGACGACGGTTCGGGTAACGGTGCCGAAGCGCAGGCTCGATGTAATCCCTGTCACGTTGTGGGATCCGCCCGAAGACCTGATGCGGCGTCCCGGGACGTCGCACGATCGCATCTGGGTTCTCGGATCCGTACAAAGGCGCTTCTGGCCCATGGCGTCGGACGACCGCCGCCGGAGCCGGATCGAAGTGGTCGCGAACCGAATCGATATCGGAGCCGCGGGGGATTTTCAGCTACCCTTTCCGGCTCAATGACGTCCCTGGCCATCGCGGCCCCTACGCAACTATCGGTGGATGCCGCGCTGTCGATCGCGGCAGACGGTGGCAACGCCGTCGATGCAACGTTGGGGGCATTGCTCGTGGATCTTGTTGTGAATCCGGGTGTCGTGTCTCCAGGCGCCGGCGCGTTCATAACCGTGGAGCCGGTGGAGGGAGACGCCGTCACGATCGACGGGTATTGCGCCATGCCGGGGCTTGGCCGAGACCAAAATCGACCCATCTCGACGCGGGTGGCCTCCATGGAGTACGGGGGAGGGATTACTACAGTCGTCGGCCATGGTTCGGTGGCGGTGCCCGGGGTCTATGCGGCCGTCGAATCGACCTGGGAACGGTTCGGTTCGCTGCCCTGGCAACGTCTCTTCGACGGAGCTATCGGGGTAGCCGCCGACGGATATCCGGTACCCGATGCCTCTTCTTATTACTTCCAGTACTCACACCTGGACGCATACGGTTGGCAGGACGAGAGCTATCGGGCTCTCCACGATGAACACGGAGCAGTTCGGTCGGTCATCAAACACGCCCATCTCTCCGAGACACTGCAGCGTATTGCAGAACTCGGTGCCGACGATTTCTATCGAGGAGAGACGGCCCGTCGGATCGTAGACGAGATGGAAGCCGGAAACGGCTTGATAACAGAACGTGATCTGGCCGAATATCAGGCGCTCGATCGGATACCGATTCACGTACAGGTTGGCGATTGGGCGATCGCCACGAATCCCGCACCGGCAGTGGGAGGAGCTGCGATGGCGGCGATGGTTCGCATCGCAGAATCGCTGAACGCATGGGAATCCGTAGAACAAATGGCTGAGATCCAGGCCGCAGTGCTCGGCTACCGCCAGCTGATGCCGGCCATCGACCTCGAAGCCGAGGTTGCCGAGTTCCTCGACCGCTCCGCCACCGGTCTACATGCGCTGACGGGTTCACCGAGCACCATCCAGCTGTCGGCGGTTGGCGGGGATGGATTGGCCGTCTCCGTGACGGCTTCCGGGGGCTACGGGTCGGGTCTCATCGTCCCCGGGACCGGGATGTGGATGAATAACTGCCTCGGAGAAGTCGAGCTATCGCCTCGTGGGCTGTTTTCAGTCGAGCCCGGGAGTCGATTGCTTTCGAACATGGCACCAACGGTCGCCAAAGGTCCAGGCGGCGAGGTTCTTGCAATCGGATCTCCGGGCGCGTCCCGCATTACGACAGCGATCATGCAGGTTCTCGGCAAACTCACCGCCCTCAACGAAACACTGTCAAGGGCGGTCGAATCTCCGCGTTTTCACATCGATGTGGACAACAGCGATCCGACCTTTGTACACGAGCCCGGAATCGATCCCCCGGACACGTATCCGAGTCGTTCCTTCGATGGTCTCAATATGTACTTTGGAGGGGTCCAGGCCGCTCACAAGCTGGCCGATGGCACCCTTGAAGCCGTTGCGGACAGCCGACGGGCGAGTGTGGCCGCGACGATGTAGAACGGGCTTGAGTTAGAAATGGGGCCAGGGCATCGCGGGCCGATCGATTGGCGGCAGTGGATGTACGCCCGAGTTCAGGAGAGACAGGGATCGTGATCGAAACGCTCTGGCCTCTGGTTCTCCCAGGAGTTCGGTGACCTCCTGGAACACATCCTCATGCTCCATGAGTACGTCGACTGACTGCAGGAGCGATTCGGGAACCTTCATTCCCGCGAAGCTCCACAGCACGGTCCGCAGTTTGTCTTCGGTGTGAAAAGCAAGTCCGTGATCGATTCCTATGGCACGATTTCTAACCAGGAAGATGTGCCCGGCCTTGCGATCGGCATTGTTGATGAGGATGTCAAGAAGCGCGATAGGCCACAACTCCGCATCGGCGCTGTTGACCATGTCAACCAGACGGCTGACATCGGTTTCGTGTTCCACGACCTCCTGCACTGAACCTGGCCCTGCGGGACCGTCCACGATGGCGGTACGCGGCACGCAGTCGAGCTGCATGATCTCACTGACTCGGAAAGCGAGATACTCGCGCCTCGGAAGGGTTGATACGTCGAAATCATGTAATGGGCGTTGGCCAACCTCCGGCTTGTATATCAGCGCCCGACCGTCAACAGTCCTAGCAAGGAGCGTGGCATTCGATGCGTCAACGAATCGTCCCTCGAGTTCGGCGATTGCAGGTGGCCACGCATCAGCGTCGATGGCCGTTTTCCTTCGGACAGGCCACGCAGCTCTCACCATCCATGGGTAGGCCGCATTTTGGGCACGGTTTCCTTCCCTTTCCCACCGAGTCGAGAGCCTGGTAGCACATTCCGAGCACTTGAGACGGAGTGGCGGTGAACTCAACAGACGCCACCTCGGGATCGGTTGGTGCGAACTGGAAGGTGTATTCGTCGTCTCCGAAGCCGACTGCAATCTGGCCGACTCTGAAGATGACCTCCTCGGGTACGCCTATGTCGTCAGCTGGTTGTTCGGGAGGAAGCGGATAGTTGGTTCGGAGGAGGTCGAGGCATCGCTCGGCGAGGCTTTGTACCTGTTGCTTTTCAAGGAGCATCCAGTATGAGGCGTCGTTGACAACAACTCTCACCAGGAATGTCCTCTGGCCGGGTTCTCCAACCGCGCCCGCTGCGAAGGCGTCTACGTTGCCAAGATTCATTTCAACCATCCCTCGATATCGGATCGGACGTTCACGGCCTGGATCGTCGGATGTCCGTTACGCGGGAGGTCGAGAACAGTGATGCTCGTTGGAGTCACTGATATCCGCTGAAATAGGTCCTGGGGCGCCCCCAGATAGTGAGAAACGACGGACTTGATCACATCGGCGTGTGTGACCACGATTACGTGCTCTCCGCGTTTGTGAACACTGGCGATCGTCTCGCAACCGACTATCGCCCGACTCTGGGCTTCTGCCAGGCTCTCGCCGTTGGGAAAACGAACCCGGGAGGGAGCCGTGTAAAGATG
>JABDOU010000123.1 GCA_013043085.1 Acidimicrobiia bacterium | reverse complement strand
CACTACAGCATCGCACTTCGCGATGCGATTGCCGGCATCGGCCTTCCGGTGGTGGAGGTGCACCTCTCGAATACCAGGGCGAGAGAGGAGTTCCGGCATGAGAGCATCGTGAGCGCAGTATGCCTTGGCACGATCGCCGGTTTCGTTGTCACCTCATACCTACTGGCCGTCGACGCACTCGCCAACCACTTCAACGAGGTAAACGACCCCACCTGACCATCATCACCGATCGGTCGGATTCTTTTTGAGCCACGATTCGAGAGCGTCGAAGAGCAGCGCCCAGGCCCGGATGAAGTACTCCCGGTTCTGATCCCACACCTCTCCACGTCCGTGACCGGCGTGGGTCAGCGTCACGATCGTGCCATCGGCCACGCGGGCAAACCGCAGTATCACAAACGTCAAGCGATTTCTGATCTCGAGAAGTGAAGGTGGGGCGTTCCACGTGAACGCCAGCAGCTCATCGGGTATGAACGTGAGAACCTGGCAGCCCTCGGACCCCTGAAGCCCTGGCGGTTGAGTCTCATCGAACAGGATCTCGTACGCTCCCCCGATTTCGAGCTCGATGGTGACGGGTGCTGACATCCATCGAGACATGAGTTCCCCGTCGGTGAAACAGCGAAACAGGTATTCGGGTGTGGATGCTATTCGCCGGACAACAACGACCGGTCCCACAAATGAACCTGGATCTGCGAAAGCATCGCGATCAACCATGCATCCAGATTATCGACGTCCACCCCACACGGCGATCGGCGTCGACTCTGCTTCCTCGTAGGGCCGGGTCTCCCCGCCCGGATGGACCTGCGAGTACTTCACGGCGATGACGTGATCACATAGATCGCTTGTTCGGGCGTCAACCGAACAGGTACAAGCAAAGCCGCCTGCGTCCCATGTCACCCGATTCGTCAAGCTGCCCTGGGATACTCGATACATCGAGCCACGAGAAGAGATGGCCCCGGCATCGACGAGACGCCGGGCCCCGACCAGCCGGGCTTGGGTTTTCCCGACATCGGGAAAGGGCAAATCTCGCTGGAAGAACGATTGGGCGGTGAGGTCGTAGCCCGCCCGACCCGACGCCGCCAGCGCCGCAATGATGTCGATCGCGTCCCGGTGAGAAATACCCAGAGCGCGTGCAAAGGATGACTCCGACAGGTAGTACTGATTGGTGAGAAACGGATCGACGTCCCTGAGAACGTCAGGATGAACATTGACGAGAGCATCGAGCGCATCCCGGTCTCCGGTGAATCCCACCGTGTGATCCGCCGACAGCATCCAGGTAATCGACACACCATCCAGATCGAGCACAAACGAAACCGTTGCCAGGTCCTCCGAGCCGTGGTGTCGATGCGAGTAAATCCGAACCGATTCCACGTCGGGCAGGATCGCAAGCAAGGGTTCCAACCGCTTGGGACATGCAATCGGCAACCCTTCGACGGCACCGGCGGTCGTTACCACCGGCCTGCCCGCCACCATCCGTAGTCCGGCAAGTCCATGTGCACCGCTATGTCGGACTAGCGAATGCAGCGCTTGACGACCCTGAGCACCGCTCAGTTCGAACTCGAGAACGCTCGCCGAGGCAATGACTCCCGCCTCGGACAGCCCTCGCAACCACGGTGACGGTAGGGCGACAACCTTGGTCCATCGCTCACCTGAGCGAGGACCGTCGCTTGTACCGACTGCGAGGACGAAGTTGCCAACGATCGACTTCAGGCGAGATCGAAATCCGGGTAGTGCATCCATCGAGGTCGCGCCCATCCCTGTGATATCGCCGTACAACATGTCGGAATCGACATCGAGCCTCGCGTACACCCCGGCGTCGGCCGAGAAAGACTCGAAACGCAAGCTCTCTTCGTGAGCCGTGATGATCGCATCTTTAACCGGGCTTATCACGCGAGTCCGACCCGCGTCCTGATGCGAATTGTCGAGCACCGTCGCAAGCGACCTTCCCACGACCCGCCCGTTGCGTACCGTTCCAAAGAACAGGTACGGATGGTGCGCCATGCCGCCGCTTGTCGTGACCCAGACCTCGGTGCGGAGTCCGTCGATCCCTATTTCACTGGGAGCAAGGTACGAATAGGTGTGGTATCCACTCTGATCCGAGGCTTGCCCTCGTATTTCGGAGTGGTGGCGGCCCGAACCGCTGAGCTCATTGGGTCCGAAGTGTCTTCCGCCGTATATTCCGCCTGCTGGTCCGCCGCTTGTGTCGTAACTCGTCCCGCCTTTGTCCCCGCCTTGAATCCGCCTGATTTCCCTCATGTCCTCCAAGCCCTCTACGCAATCCGATCGAAACTCAACCCTCCTCGATCAGAACAGGCTTCGCACTCTATACATTCCGTGGCCGAAATACCACATAGTGCGCCCGGATGAGAATCAACCGCCTTCCCGACCAAGCAGAGCCTGGACGACCTCCTGGTCGGTTGTTTGAGAGAAGTCGGCATAAAACTGACCTACCGATCCCATGGCCTGCGGAACTTCTACTACGACCACTTCGTCGACCAGATCTGAAAAAGATTCAATCGCCGACGGTGGTGCAACCGGAACAGCGACGATCACGCCGGCGGCTGGGGCCGACCGCACGACTTCAACTGCCGCACGCATTGTGGCCCCGGTAGCTATGCCGTCATCCACGAGCACGACCAACCGATCCGCAATATCAAACGCGGGCCTCGCCGATCGATAGGTCTCCACGCGCCGGGCCAGTTCACTGCGTTCCCGTTCGACCACACCAGCGAGCTCTGATTCCGATACTCCCGTTTGTTTGATGATGACGTCGTTGACGACGATGTGGCCGTACTCGCCGATCGCTCCGATCGCCAGTTCCGGTTGCCGCGGGTGGCCGAGCTTGCGAACGAGCACAAAGTCCAGGTCGGCCCTGAGATGATCGGCGACCGCACGGGCGACCGGTACTCCACCGCGGGGCAGACCGAGGATCAGCGGATCAGCGAGATGTAGTTCGTCAAGGCGCTCGGCCAGACGTAAACCGGCTTCAGATCGGTTGCGAAACATAGGGACCATTCTCGCGCTCTTGCGCGCAGTATTCACAAATGGTGTAGCTTTCGGGCGCAGGAACTAACTCGGGAGGCGTTACATGACGCGTGGGCACATTCTTCTTCGGCCGATCACCTGGCTCATGGTGTTGGCTCTGGCCATGGTGTTGGCCGTACAGGCGGGTACCGCAAGCGCGGTCCCCGACGGCGAAACTTTTACCCTGACCGTCTTGCACAACAATGACGGTGAGTCGGACTTGTTGGCATCGGAAGGCGAAGGCGGCGCCGCTCTCTTCAAGGGTCTCGTCGACGCGCGTCGAGCGGCAGCCACCAACTCGATCCTGGTTTCGTCCGGCGATAATTTCCTGGCGGGTCCGGAGTGGGAGGCCGGCATCGACGCAGGCGTGTTCTATGACGCCATCGTTTTGGAAGCCCTGGGTTACGACGCGATTTCACTGGGCAACCACGACTTCGATTTTGGTCCCGACATCCTCAACGATTTCATCGACTCCTTTACGAATCCTCCTACGTACGTGAGCGCCAACGTCGACCTTTCGCCGGTTCCCGCACTCGACGCCCAGGACATAGTTCCGTCCACAGTGGTGTCGGTCAACGGCGAGTCGGTAGGCATCATCGGCGCCATAACTCCGGTGCTCGCCACGATCTCGAGCCCCGATCCGGTCATCATTCAGCAGGATGTGGCCGGCCTCGTCCAGGCCCAGATCGATGCACTCACCGGCCAGGGCGTCGAGATCATCGTCCTCATCAGCCACCTGCAGGGCATTGACGAGGACATCGAACTTGCGTCCCAGCTGACGGACATCGACATCATGGTTGCCGGCGGCGGCGATGAACTGCTCGCCAACGAGACGACGCCTCTTCTCTCCACGGACGCGGCCGAGGACATTTTCGGCCCCTATCCGCTGATCGCGACGGACGCCAACCAGAACGAGGTTCCGGTCGTCACGACCACGGGTTCCTACGGGTACCTGGGTGAGCTGACGGTCGAGTTCAACGACGCCGGGGTGGCGACCTCGTGGATGGGTGAGCCGATCCGGGTTGTTGCCGCGGATGGCATAACCCCTGACGCGAACATCGAGACCAATGTCATCACGCCGCTCGAAGCGGCCCTCGAAGCATTCGGCACCGAGGTGGTCGCCACCTCTCAGGTCGATCTGAATGGTGTTAGGGCCGACGTTCGTACCAAGGAGACCAACCAGGGCAATCTGATCGCCGATGCGTTCCTGTGGGAGGCCTCGCAAGCGGCTTCCGGCTTGGGCCTCGATGCCCCGCAGGTGGCGTTCGCCAACGGCGGTGGCATCCGCAACGACTCGGTGATTCCGGCTGGAGACATCACCCAGCTCGACACGTTTGACATGCTTCCCTTCTTGAACTTCGTAACGGTCGTCGAAGACGTACCGCCTGCCCAGTTCAAAGAGATCCTCGAGAATGCCGTGTCGCGAGTCGAGTTCACCGATGGCCGATTCGCGCAGATTGCGGGCATGAGCCTCGTATATGACCCGAATGGCACGGGGATGGAGATCGACGTCGAAACCGGTGACGTTCTTCAGGCCGGCAGTCGCGTCATGAGCGCCATCCTCGGTGACGGCACCGCCGTGATACAGGCCGGCCAGGTCGTTCCAGGCGCTGCGCCGGTCACGATCGTGCTCGTCGACTTCCTCGCCCGCGGCGGCGACCAATATCCGGTTCGCGATCTCGACTTCACGCTCGTCGGGACGACCTATCAGCAAGCCCTGGCCAATTACCTCACCGCTCCGGCGGCGAATGGCGGCCTGGGCGGAATTGTCAGCGCCGATCAATATCCGGTCGGAGGCGAAGATCGAATCATCGCACTCGAGCCCAACGTCAACGATTACGCCGCACTCGGCGGAGTCAACGGCGGTGGCCAATGGCTGGTACCGGGGGCTGATGGCCCATTCTTCTACGGAGATCCGGGCGACACGCCGTTCCTGGGAGACTGGAACGGTGACGGTACTCAGACTCCAGGCCTCTACCGACCATCGACCGGCTTCGCCTATGTCCGTGACACCAACGACTTCGGCGTCGCCGATCGGGATTGGTTCATGGGCAACCCCGGTGACATCCCGCTGGTTGGCGACTGGGACGGCGACGGCGTAGACAGCTTCGGCGTCTATCGTCCGTCCGAGGGCAAGGTGTACTTGCGCAATGCCCAGACCACCGGCTTTGCCGATGTCGAGTACTACTTCGGCAATCCTGGCGATGCACCCTTCTCGGGTGACTTCGACGGCGACGGCATCGACACGGTCGGGCTAT
>JABDOU010000288.1 GCA_013043085.1 Acidimicrobiia bacterium | reverse complement strand
TCCCGGGCCTGCGTGTCGAACCAGAGGTTGGGCGTGATTCTGGGCAATGCGCATCCAATCGTGGGCAAGAAGTGGGGGTGTCTGCCACTGTAGTAAATCTGGTGACAGCAGCGCTATTGATGCCGGTGTCGGAAACTGCCGTCAGCGCGTGAACTTTCCTTTTCTGATCCGTTCGGCCTTCATATTGCTGAGCTCTTCTGCTCCATCGACCACGATGTCGTGGTCCGGCACAAAATCCAGGTCGGGATCTCGATCCTCGTAGCCGACCGAATTGAGGATCACCTTCATCGCGTTCAGCCTCGCCTTGCGTTTGTTCTGAGAACGGATGATGGTCCAGGGCGCCATCGAAGTATGTGTTCTTTTCAGGACCTCATACTTCTGCTCCGTGAAATCGTCCCAATGCTCCTGGGCTTGCAGATCGATCTCGCTGAACTTCCACTGACGGAGCGGATCTTCACGCCGCCGCTCGAAGCGGCGAGCTTGCTCTTGCTTCGTAACACTGAAGTAGAACTTGAGAAGGATCGTGCCCTGACGCACTAAATCCTTCTCGAAGCCAACAACACCTTTCATGAAGTTTTCGTACTCCTGGTCCGTGCAAAACCCGAACACCTTCTCAACCATGGCCCGGTTGTACCAGCTCCGATCGAACATGACGATCTCGCCACCTCGTGGGAATTCGGCAACGTAGCGTTGGAAATGCCACTGTGACGACTGGTCCTCGGACGGTTTACCGAGAGCGACGACACGGTAGTGCTTCTTGTTCATGTACCTGGTCACTCGTCGGATCGCCCCTCCCTTCCCCGCCGCATCCCGGCCTTCGAACAGAATGACCATCCGAAGCCCGGTGGTTTCGAGATGCCTCTGAAGTTTGAGGAGTTCCACCTGCCATGGGCGCAATCCTTCCTCGGCACTGATCTTCTTGAAAGCCTTGGTCGCGTCACCCTTGAGGCCAGACACTTCGTCAAGTAGCGCCAGGTGTCGGGCCACGAGGTTCGACAAAGACATCGTTTCGTCGCCGACGATGACGTGGGGATCTTCTTCAGGCATGGAGCAAAGGTAGCACCTCAGCAACGAGGCCCCCGACCCCGGAACGTCATCTGGCTGACTGCTGAGATGCATCACGTTCGCACACACAGGGTGAACTTACCACCACAAGAAGTGGTATGTGATGAACCTTCTACCGCACGATTCTGTTTGCCGTCATCGGCGGCGCCCAAACCACCCCAGGGCGAGCCCGATCAACACAGCCCTGATACCGCTGTCTTTGAAGCCGCGGGAGGTTGCGGTTGAAACCCGGGATACTGCGTCTTTCGGTCCATCCTCTGCGGCGATGGCTTCCATTTCAGCGAGGTATTCGGCATACACCTTGGTGACCTCTCCACCAAGGATGTACACGATCCACATGAGATTGAAGAAGAACAGGATGATGGCCACGCCGCCTAGCGCCCCGAGCGTTCCGGTGCTTCCGGCCCGATCGAGATAAATGCCTACGCCGAATGCTGCCACCAATCCCACGAACGCAGTTGCAATGCCACCCCGAATCGCAGGCTTCCACGCAATCGTCACCGGCGTGAGGATCTGAAACGTCAATCCCACGACCGCGCTCAACAGGAGGAAAGAAATGAGGGGAATCCCGATCCTGGCGATCGGAACCAACCAGGACAACGAAGTGGGTACGAGCGAAACCAACCAGCCGATGGCTCCGACGGCGACCACCGGCACAAGCACTACCACTGCCAACCCGACCGCCGACACGAGGGCTATGGAGCGATTGATGATCCAACCCGAGATTCCCGATCGCCGCTTCTCTCGTGGAACGTCAAACAGCACGTTCAAAACGCCTTGAACCTGCTGGAACAATGTCGAGGCAGAGAAGGCGGCAAGAAGAAGTCCGATGGACAATGCACCCTCCCGTTGCTCGCGCGCAGCCTCGAGCAGGTTTCCCAGCACCTGTCCCAGGTCGTTGCCCGCTACTTGGGAGATTTCAGCAACCGCCTGGGTGACAGCTACCTGGTCGTCAAAGATGAATCCCGCTGCCGCCACCATCAGCAACAGAAGTGGAACCAAAGCAAACACCGTGTAGTACGTGAGAGCGGCCGCAAGACGGCCGCCGTTGTCTGACGAGAACTCCTTTCCGGCAGATTTCAGAATCTCAACTGCAGTAGACATTCAGTCCTCCAACAACGCTTGCGGAATCTCGACAATTCTTGCGCGAAGCCATTCGCCCAGGCTCTTTGCCTGCGCGTCGATCCTCGTGGATGCAGCAACCCCTTCGTCCAGCAGGCTGTGGATGACGAAGTTGAGAGCGCGCAGATTTGGCAATGCATATCTGTCGATCGGGAGTTCGCTTGTCTCAGGCAAGAGCTCACGAAACCTCTCGACGCTCAAAAACGAATCAATCCAGAAGAATCCGTCGTCAGAACGGGCGTATACGCCAAGGTTGGCGTCTCCCCCTTTATCCCCGGAGCGAGTGCCTATCAGACGTCCCAACGGCGCACTTCTCGTCGGGCCGCCTTCTACCGCTTCTGGTGGTCTCGACGGCGATTCGACCGTAGCCGACTTCACCAGATCGGGGGCGGGCCAAGCAGATGGAACCTCGGTGACACTGTCTCCGATATGTACGTACTGAGGGACCAGGTGCGATGGTATGAGTGCCGGGCGAAAGATCCCGAACGGTTGAGCAGCGCGCGGACCGCCGCCCAACGAGAACATGCCGGGAATCGAAGCCAGAAACGTTTGGACCATCGCGTCCGAGAAAGCCCGTCCGACGCGCTGTTCATCCCGGTCTTTCACCGTGATGCGCCAACGTGCCATTGCCCGCTCGTTCGAGTCAGGATTCGGGTGGTCGGTTCTCAACACCTGACTCGTCACGCTATCAAAAGCATCCGGACCGACCGGGCACGCGTTCCAGAATGCGGCTTGCACAAATGCTGCCTTTTCTTCGATGTCGATTCCGGTGAGTGCGATCTCGAACGAGTTGCGATATCCCCCCATCTCATTGATTCCTACCTTGAGGAACGGTCCGGGCGGTAAGCCTCTCACACCGGAAATGCGCACTCGGTCGGGTGCGGTCTCTTCGATGCGGATGGTGTCGAAGCGGGAATTGACGTCGGGCCCGGCGTAGAGAGGCGAACCGATTTCATAGAGCAGCTGGCTTGTAACGGTTCCGATGTTCACCACTCCCCCGGTTCCGTCGTGTTTGCCGATCGTACTCGATCCGTCCTGTTCGATATCAGCCCAGGGGAAACCGAAACGAGAACGATTCGGATCATCAAAGCCTGGAATCTCTGTGAAGAACGAGTAGTTGCCGCCCGTGGCCTGGGTGGAGCATTCGAGTACGTGTCCGGCCACCACTCCCCCGGCCAGAGCGTCCCAGCTGTCGCGTTCCCAACCATGGTGCCAGGCTGCCGGTCCACAGGTCAGAGCGGCGTCGGTAACCCGGCCGGTGATCACGATGTCGGTATCTTGATCGAGGGCCTCGACAATGCCCCAGCAGCCCAGATACGCGTTAGCGGTCAGGTATGCATCGGAATCACCAATTCCCGCGGACTGGTCGAACACGTGCAGTTCGGGATATATCTCGTCCAATCGACCCATGAGATCGTCACCGTCGATGAAGGCAATCGACGGAGCCAACCCGAGCCTGTCCGCAATCTCTGCGATGGCGTCGGCGCAGGCCTTCGGGTTCAGTCCGCCGGCATTCGATACGACCTTGATCCCTTTGTCGAGACAGGTTCCCATCACTTCCTCCATTTGGGTCACGAAGGTGCCTGCGAAACCGGTGCCGGGTTGCTTCGCCTGAATGCGGGCCAGGATGAGCATTGTCAACTCCGCCAGCCAGTCGCCGGTGAGAACGTCGATGGGACCGCCTTCGACCATTTCGCGGGCGGCCGATGGG
>JABDOU010000281.1 GCA_013043085.1 Acidimicrobiia bacterium | reverse complement strand
GTCTGGCCGGTCGGATCCACGAGGTCACCCTCCCAAACTACAGCTTGCCGGGGCTCAATCAGATCGGGTCCGCACTCGCCGCAGTCGTTCTCGAACGAGAGGTGATAGGTGTCGATGCCGTTGGCTTGCCACCGTGCCCGTGCAGCCTCCAATTCGGAAGACGCGGACTCGGTTTGTGTGGTCGTGGAAGGACTCGACTGGAGCACCGTGAAACCGGACTCCGCCCCACCACATCCGGTTAGTGCGAGCACCAGACCCAGCCCGAGCCACACGGTGGCATGCCAACTCATTCTCATCATCTCGATAGCTATCGGTACCCGCTCCATTTTCCTGACCTCACGACGTGTTGGATCGGCACCAGTACCACGTTAGGTGGCCGAAGTTGTTACGGGCTCGAAGATTTTGGGTCTACAGGCCCAGAGAAGAACGCGGAGAGTGTTCATACGGTGATGGTACGGACCATACCAGGGAGACCCCATGAAACGACGACTCGCACTCACGCTGGCCTTGAGCCTCATAGCCGGACTTTCGATCGCTCCAGCAGCGCTGGCCAAGGACACAAATCACACGGACTACTGGGCGACGAATGGCCTGGAGTGTTCCAAGATTGATGAAAGCCAGGGACAGACGTGGATCAGCGATGGCGACTACGACCTGGTCGTCGTCAAAGCATCGAAGTACAACGACGTCATCGCCGGTGTCAGCGCCGGAGATACTCTTCGGGCGTCGAGCGGCAAAGACATCAGCCACATCATCACCTGTGTCGGTGGAGACGACGTGTACTGGGGCGTGTAGCCGCAACATGCTCGGGGCCGAGCTCGGGCCCATACGAAACAAGAAAGAACCCTGGCTCAGCCAGGGTTCTTTCTTGTTCGAGCCGTCAATGACGGGTGATCATCAGGCAGGGGCTCATGTCGCCCGCGACCCGGTGCGCTTCCTGGAATGAGGCATCTCGTTCAGCGGGGCATCCTCAGGTCTTAGGGCTCAGAATCTCGTTTGGTTTCGGTCCTTGGTTGATGGGGTGTTGGCTCGGGCGTTTGGCGCAAGACCCGGTAGAGAGCGATCGGTCGCTGAACGCCCTTGAGGTTGCGATGGCCGGCTGGTTCGAACTGGACGAAGCCAGTGGGGAGCAGGGCGAGCGTTCGCTCTGAAATCAGAATCTCACCGGGACCTGCGTCTCCTGCCAGGCGGGAAGCCAGATTCACGTGGTTCCCCATGACCGTGTAGTCCATCCTTGCCGGCGAGCCGAAGTTCCCGACGGTCACGAATCCTGTTGATATACCAACGCCGGCGGTGATCTCCACAAAAGCCGAAGCGCGGAGATCGGTGCGAAGCTCAACGAGCTCTTTCTGCATATTGAGCGCCATGGTCACCGCCCTTTCGGCGTGGTCAGGCTGGGGGACCGGGTCGTTGAAGAAGACCATCACCGCGTCGCCGATGTATTTGTCGAGCGTTCCACCATGTTCGAACACGATGTCGGTCATGTGGGTGAGAAACCGATTGAGCGACGTAGCCATTTCCTCGGGTTCGGACTGTTCGGACAACACCGTGAATCCGCGTATGTCGATGAAAGCGATCGACAATTCCTCGCGTCTCGTTTCGGTCAGGCCTCCTTCGACGATCGAATCGGCCACCTGGGGAGACAGGTAGCGACGAAGTTGTGAAGTTCGCTCCAGCTGGGCCACCTGGTCTTCTACCTTCGTCTGAAGTTCCTGGTTGACCGATTCGAGCTTTTTGTAGAGATCCGCCAGCTGTTGGCTTGTGCGATTCACATTTTCGGACAGCTTGCCGAACTCGTCTCGATTGGGAACATGAATGCGAGATGTGAAATCGCCGTTGGCCAGCGTGTCGAGAGCGTGGTCGATCCTCCGCACGGGGCGAATCACGGTCCACGAGATGATCGCACCGAGCGCCAAAGCTCCTGCCAGGCTCATGAACGAGAACGTAGCGAGAGCGATTGTTATGAAGGTACGCCGGCCGGCAAAGTCGCCGACCTCGTTCGCTATCAGCAACTCGGTGTCGGCAATGAATTTGTTGAGAAGGTCTTCGATCTCGTGACTTATCTCGTGTTCCGATTGGACGTGGGCGTCGAGTGCGCCCTCGACATCACCCGCTTGTTCAAGCGCCGCAACCCGCTCACCGGCGGCTGCGTATCGGCCGTCGATCGCACGTAAATCATCAAAGAGATTGCCATGTTCGCCAACGGCGATGTCCTCCGTCGTCACGATGAGAGCGCTGAACTGGGCCTTGGCGGTGTCGATCTTTTCTGTCCACACGGGATCTCCAGTCAGCAAAGCCATGGTTCGAAAGTGAGATTGCGAGGTGATGCTGTACAACATGTCGTCTGCGTTTTGGGACTGGAGTTGGAGGGTCACGAGCTTGTCAACCTGGTTCTCCATCCGGTTCACGACGAAGAGTCCCACGATCCCGAGTGCCAGCATGAGGATCGAAATACCGAGAAATGCGCCGAGCAGTTTGGTTTCCAGGCGAGCGTCGATCCGCGCAACGAAATCGACGAACGGGCGGAGCATTTTGGGAACGGCGTCTGGCTCCCACGGATCAGGGGCCGGAGATTGGAGATCGGGCGGGCTTATCGTGGACGTCATAATTCCTGGCGTTCGGTTACTTCAATCTACGCGAGCAAACCAACGCCGGTCCACTTGCCACCTGCCAATCCGACCAGGTGGAACGCACGTGCCTGCTGGCCAGGTGAACCAACCCACGAATCATCATGAGGGAGATGGTGATGTGACATCGGCCATGTCGGCTTTCAACGCCTGCTTGAGCTCGACCGTGTCGACGTTGATGGAGACCCCGTGATCTCCACCGCCTATCGATACAACCCCGTTCACTGATGCGTCGATCACTACCGGCAACTCCGTCTTGGATCCGAACGGGGTGATCGTGCCGCGCTCGTACCCGGTGACTTCCAGAGCCTCGCCCGCGCTTGGCAGGCTCATTCGCCGGATCCCGAGATGGTCTCGCAGTTTTGCCCAGTCGATGGTGCGGTCGCCCGGGACGAGCACGAACAAGTAATCATCTTCGCTGCGTCGTACGACGAGCGTTTTGATCAGCGCCTCTACCCGGACCCCCCGCAAAAGAGCAGCTTCCTCGACGCTTTTGGCCGGGCCGGTTCGAACTACTTCATAGGTGAGGCCAAGGGCGTCGACCGCGTCAATTGCGCGTGTGGTATCCATCCAGTCCACCTTAGAACGGCTGTCGCCGGACCAGGCGCCGTCGCGCTGCCGCGATCTTTGCGAATAGCATCTCCGTGTGATTCGAGGCCCCCGACGGCGATTTGGTTCAATTGATTCAGCGGAAGAGCGTCAGCCGATAGATCGCGCGGCGCTCGGTCAGCTCAAACGCCTGTATCCGTTCGTGCGTCCGTACCGCAGATACTTCGTGATCGCACTCTTCGGGGTTGTGTTTGCCTCTGCACTCGGTCTGGTCTATCCGCAGGTACTGGGCGACCTCGTTGACACAGCCCTGCAACCCGAGTCTGATCCATCCAGCCTCAATCTGATTTCTCTCGGGCTGCTGGCTGTGTTCGCACTCCAGGCAGGATTCAACGTCATCAGGATCTACTACCTCAATGTCATGGGCGAGGGTGTCGTCGCCGATCTCAGGAAGGCTACGTACGCGCATCTGATGACGTTGCCCGTCAAATTCTTCGACAACCGGAAGACCGGCGAAATAACGTCGAGGCTCACCTCGGACGTTGCGGTACTGCAGTCCACCGTTTCGACGTCCCTCGCTCAGACGCTCGCGCAAGCCATGACATTCATCGGAGGAGTGACGCTCATGTTCGTCGCCAGTCCCCGGCTGTCGTTGATTGTTTTGTCGTTCCTTCCCGTCACGATCGTCGCCGCTGCCATCTTCGGTCGAAAGCTGCGCCGGGTTTCAACACTCTTCCAGGATCGGGTAGCCGACGCGAACTCGTATGCCGAGGAAGCGATAGCAGCCAATCGAGTCGTGAAATGGTTCACATATGAACGAGCCGAAGTCGAACGTTACGGGGAAGCCGTCGACGAGTCGTATCGGGTGGCTCGTCGCAGAGCGCGGCTCCAGGCGCTATTTTCCCCCATGGTCACGTTCGTCGGTTTCGGTACGCTCGCCATCGTGTTCTGGGTCGGTGGGCGACAGGTGCTTGCGGGTGAGATGACGGCAGGCGACCTGGTCACCTTCCTTCTCTATACGATCACTGTCGCCGGGGCAATCGGAACATTTACCGGCCTCTACAGCCAACTACAGAGCTCCTTGGGAGCATCGAAACGGATCTTTGAGCTTCTCGATGAAGAGTCCGACGTGTTGGAACCACTTCAGCCGGTCGAGATTCCGGCCGTTCAGGGACGGGTTGCCTTCGTCGATGTAGCGTTTTCCTACAGTGACCGGGACACGGCTGTCCTCACGGATGTGAGCTTTGATATCGAACCGGGCGAGACGGTCGCATTGGTTGGTCCGTCTGGCGCAGGCAAGAGCACCGTGGTGCAACTGGTGCCACGCTTTTATGATCCGGACGCCGGATCGGTGAGGCTCGACGACATTGATCTCAGGGACCTGCGCTTGATGGATGTGCGGCGTCACATGGCTGCGGTCCCGCAGGAGACTCAACTGTTTTCAGGGACGATTGCCGAGAATCTCAGGGTCGGCAAGCCGGATGCAACGGATGACGAACTGGTGGATGCTGCGATAGCGGCGAACGCTGACGCCTTCATAATCTCATTTCCCGACAGGTATGACACCGTGGTCGGTGAGCGGGGCGTCAAACTATCGGGTGGGCAACGGCAGCGAGTGGCAATAGCCCGAGCTCTTTTGAAGGATCCCCGGGTCCTCATTCTCGACGAGGCCACCAGCTCCCTCGACTCCGAATCGGAAGCCCTGGTTCAGGAGGCACTCGACCGTCTCATGGAAGGACGGACAACGCTTGTTATCGCACATCGCCTGTCAACGGTTCGGGACGCCAGCCGAATTCTCGTGATCGATGGTGGGCGGGTGGTGCAGGAAGGAACACACGACCGATTGCTGGCGATGGGGGGGTTGTACGCCGACCTCTATGCTCGCCAGTTCGAGGACGAGCCGGTATAAGGAGATTGTCTAGAGATCCTCGGCGGCCCGAAGGTTGCCTTGCGCCAACGAAACCAACTCGGGTTCGAGATGCGCCATCGCTGCGGTGAATCGTTCAAAGGCCAGCCCCACACCTCGAGCGTCATCGACACGAGCGAGCGTGACAATCTCTTTGCACGCTTCAAATGCCCGCATCGCGCCCAACGTCGACAATTCTCCCTTCAACCGGTGCGCTACCTTCGCACAAGAGGGCATATCTCCGTTCTCGATTGTGTCTGTCAACGCCTCGAGCTGCGGCCCATATTCCTCGAGAAAGATGCCCGCCACCTCGCCGAGAAGCTCGGGGAGTCCTCCCAACCGGCTCAAAGCTATCTCCATGTCGATGGCGCGTTCTTGCGGCGACACCAGGTCCGAAGATGGCGTATCTCTCGGTTCCTTCCTGGCGGCCTCTGCAAAGTTGACAAGTTGCTCGAGCGTTGCGAAGAGCTCTTCGGCCTGGAATGGTTTTGATACGTATGCGTCCATGCCTGCCTCGAGACAGCGTTCCCTATCGCCCTTCATGGCGTGGGCAGTGAGCGCCACGATGGGCACATGTTCGCCAGACGAACGCTCGATTTCTCGGATCGTTGCAGTGGCCTCCAGTCCATCCATCACGGGCATCTGGACGTCCATGAGGATGACGTCGTAACTCTCTTTCTGGGCGGCCTGAACCGCCTGAAGACCGTTGTCGACCGCTGTGACCTCGTGGCCTCGTTTCTCTAACAGTCGCATTGCCAGTCTTCGGTTCGTGGGACTGTCATCAGCGAGGAGTACGCGGACATTGTTGCGGCGCTCACGGATCCAATGCTTGGTGATGAGCTGATCGGTTCCGGACATGACTGCTCGGATGGCTTCGAGAAGCTCGCCTGGTTCAAAAGGTTTTGTGAGATATGCGGCGGCCCCCGATTCTCGCAGCCGCGTGGCATCGCCACGATGACCGGAACCGGCGATGACGATAGGGAGAAGGTTTGCGAACGCCTCTTGCTCGTTCACGCGTGCCAGAAACCCGATCGGCTCAGTTTGCTGGTCGATGACGACAACGCGTGGAACGTGACCCGCCGAACTCGCCTGCTGCAGCATCATGTGTGCTTCAGGAAGGTCAGAAGCCGGAAGCGGCTGCATTTTGCCCTGGCGGAGCATCTCGACGAGGTTGCGCTTGACACTGTTGGAATCGGCGATGATCAGGACGCTGCGACTATCGGATGCATCGGAATGTACGGGAAGGGCCAGACCATCCTCGAGGATCTGAAGCGGCATGGTGAAGGAAAAGGTGCTTCCAAAGCCGAGTTCGCTCGTGACGGTCATATTGCCGCCCATCGCCTTCGCGATATCGCGGGATATAGACAGTCCCAGACCGGTTCCACCGTACCTGCGGGTCATGGACCCATCCGCCTGCGAAAAAGCATCGAATATACGATCGAGTTTGTCTTCTGGAATTCCGATGCCGGTGTCCACCACAGCGAATCGCAACATGTCAACATTGTCAGGTTCAAGCGTCACCGACACGGTCACGGATCCGACGTGCGTGAACTTGATGGCATTTCCGATGAGGTTTACAAGAATCTGCCGCAATCGGCCAGGATCTCCCACGACACCATCAGGCACTAGCCGGTCGAGGTCGTAGGTGAGGTCGAGTCCCTTCTCGGCTGCTTTCACCGCCAGGGTTCGAACTGTGTCCTCTACAACATCGCTGAGGCTGAAACCGATACTCTCGAACTCGACGTGTCCGGCTTCGATTTTGGAAACGTCGAGGACGTCGTTGATGAGTTCCAGGAGCGAGTCAACGGCGGATTTGATGGTGCCCATGTACTCGCGCTGCTCGCCGGTCAAGTCGGTTGCGAGGCTGAGTTCGGTCATCCCGACGATGGCGTTCATAGGCGTTCGAATTTCGTGGCTCATGTTGGCGAGGAACTGGGATTTGACCTTCGTCGCTGCCTCGGCCACGTCGCGTGCGTCCTCCAGCGCGGCTTCGAAGTCCTTTCGCTCGGTGATGTCACGAGATGCCGACTGGATCTCGACTTTGCCCGTCATGGGGTCCACCATTCGGCGAGAGGTCGACTCGAGCCACGTGTACTTCCCGTTTCGCTTCTCGATGCGATATGAAAGGGTGACGACATCAGGCGTTTCGAGGAAGGCCTCGGAGGCAGCTCTGACGTCAGTTACATCTTCGGGATGAATGAGGTCATACATGTTTCTGCCGACCAGATCATCTGGCGTGTAGCCCAGCATCGGAAGGCAAGCAGGCGACAGATACAGATAGGTGCCGTCGATCTTGGTGCGAGAGATGACATCCGTCGAGTTTTCGGCGAGCAACCGAAAACTGGCTTCGCTTTCACGCAGAATCTGCTCGGCTTGCTTGCGGTTGGTGATGTCGCGTCCGCTGATCAGCCATCCTTGAATGGTCGGGTCATCGACAAGATTGGTTGCGGTGACTTCAATGACCCGCCAACTTCCGTCGACATCGCGGACTCGAAGCTCAACCGGCGTTCCTGATTCGCCCGGTTCGATCTTGGCGATCACCGCGAGCATCATGTCTCGATCGTCGGGATGCACGAACCTGGCGATCTCTTCTCCAATGAGATCGGACACCTCGTAGCCCAGGATGTCGGTTACCGACGGCGTCACGAATTGCACGTTGCCGGCCCGGTCGACGGTGTAGATCAGGTCCGAGACCCGCTCGACGAGAACGCGGAAGCGTTCCTGGCTCTCGGCGAGGGCGGATTCGACCCTCATTCGGTCGGTGAGGTCGGTAGCGACACCGATCACGCTCTCTGGTCGATCCTGAAATTCTCCGAACGGGTTGAACGTGGTTGCGAAGGTGTGCCCGTCGATTTCGATGAGGTCGTCTGCGGATGTGCCCTCCATGGCCTGACGGATCTGGTCGAGAATCTCGGGGCTATCTGAAAAGAGGTCGAAGGCCGATCGTCCGACGGCCCCTGAGGAGTTGATTCCAAGGCGTTGGAGCCCGGTCCCGCTGGCGAGCGTGATCGTCCCTCCCTTGTTGATGATGAGAAGGCTGATCGGAACGCCTGCCATCACTGCTCGTAGCCTGGCTTCCGCCTCGCGCAGCTCGGTTTCGATTGCCGTTCGGTGCCGCTCGGCGTTCTGGGCGGTGATCAAGTTGGCGCTGGTAGCGACAAATGGAAGCAAAGCATCCTTGTCAGTCTCTGTGAAACCATCGGGACGATCCATTACTGCGAGAACCCCCAGCGTTCTCGAGCCGACCCTGACTGGTATCGCCAGCAGGTTCTCGCACTCGACTCCAATGGTGACTGCCTCATCCCGGTCGAGTATCAGGTAGAGGTCCTCGGCTTCGACCATCCTGGTGAAAAGCTCGGTCATCGCGTCGACGTTGGGGAGCTTGCTACGCCCGGTGGATGATCGTTCTTCAATCTTCTTGGCGGCCTGGGTTCTCACCCGGACTTTTGGAGATTCGTGTTGATCATGCAGAGCTTCGGCGATGTAGGCACGTCTTGCCCCGGTGTGGATCAGTAGCGACTGCAAAATGGAACCCCAGACATTGTCGATGT
>JABDOU010000274.1 GCA_013043085.1 Acidimicrobiia bacterium | reverse complement strand
TCGCAGCCCTGGCCGACCCGGAGGCTGCGCTCCACATGGCGGCCTACATGAAATCGGATATGCCTTTCTGGGGCATCAAGAGCCCGCAGAGGGTCCCGGTCCTGCGTGCGGTCGTCAAGGGTTTTCCGCCTACCGACGAGGTTGCGTACCGGATCTCAGTTCGAGAGTTGTGGGACCTTCCTCATCGCGAAGATAAGTACGCGGCAATCCACTATGCCAGAGCTTTCAAACAACACCACACGCCTGCCATGCTCGACCTGTTCGAGTGGATGGTTCGTGATGGTGCGTGGTGGGACTTCGTCGATGACATTGCATCCAACCTGGTCGGGGCAACGTGGTTGCGATTTCGGGAGGCAGTCTCGCCGATCATGGATGCCTGGATCACAGACGATGACATGTGGATTCGGCGGTCGGCGATTCTCGGTCAGCTGAAGCATCGAGATGCGCTCGACGAGGCGCGTCTGTTTCGCTATTGCCGCGATCAAGCTTCGGACACTGAGTTCTTCATCCGGAAGGCAATCGGGTGGGCCCTTCGCCAGCACGCCTACGTGAACCCCGACGGGGTGCGAGCGTTTCTCGACGAGATGGGAGACCGGCTGAGTGGGCTCTCGCGCCGCGAAGCTGCCAAGCATCTGTGACGGAAGGCCGCGTCCTGACACGCAGACCGTCCGATAAGAACGCGAAAACTTCTTTCGCCTGATTTGGGTTGTCTGTACACTCCCATTGGTAAGTGCTTTGGAGGTAAGGCCGTTGGCCTCAAACGTTGAATCCCTGTTCGCCCTCGCCGGGCGGGACATGGCGATTGACCTCGGCACGGCAAACACGCTGGTCTATGTTCGTGGGCAGGGCATCGTGTTAAACGAGCCGTCTGTCGTCGCCATTGATACCCAAACCAATCGCGCCCTGGCCGTTGGTATGGAGGCCAAGCGCATGATTGGCCGCACTCCCTCCTACATCCAGGCTATTCGTCCGCTGCGAGATGGCGTGATCGCTGACTTCGATATCACCGAACGCATGCTGCGGTACTTCATCCAGAAGGTGCATCGTCGTCGATTCGCCAGGCCCCGGATCGTCATCTGTGTTCCGTCTGGTATCACCGGCGTCGAACGGAGAGCAGTCGAAGAGGCCTCGTACCACGCAGGAGCCCGCAAGGCCTACACGATCGAAGAGCCCATGGCCGCAGCCATCGGCTCGATGATGCCGGTCCATGAGCCCGCTGGTTCGATGGTGGTGGATATCGGCGGTGGTACCACGGAAGTTGCTGTCATCTCGCTGGGTGGCATCGTGGTTTCCAAGAGCATCCGGGTCGGCGGAGACGAGCTCGACGAAGCCATTATTCAGTGGGTCAAGAAGGAATACAACTTGATGCTCGGCGAACGAACAGCCGAGCAGATCAAGATGAAGATCGGCTCCGCGTATCCCTACGTGCAGGAGCCTGCCGCCGAGGTGCGCGGGCGCGACCTCATCAGTGGACTGCCCAAGACCATCACCATCGCCAGCCAGGAAATCCGAGAGTCCATCGAAGAGCCGGTACAGATCATTGTGGATGCGGTCAAGACGGCGCTCGACAAAACACCACCGGAGTTGGCGGCAGACATCATGGAGCGCGGCATTGTGATCACGGGAGGAGGAGCTTTGCTGCGAGGTCTGGCAGAGCGTCTCGCCCACGAGACGGGCATGCCCGTCGTCGTCCCCGACCGGCCCCTGCTTTCTGTGGTGCTCGGGTCGGGACAAACGCTCGAGGAATTTGATGTCTTGCAAGGCGTCCTGCATTCTTCTGGTCGCCCCTAGGCGGTCTCGCCTCGATAAGCGACGTGGGCTCGGAATGGGAGCGACAATGATGAGGCCGAATTCATGTTGAACGCTCGCCGAAGATTTGACCGCTCAACAGCCCTGCTCATCACATTCGTCGTCATCTCCATCATCCTCATGACGGTCGATGTTCGGGGCTCGAATGGCGGATTCGCCGGCTCCATGCGCAGCGTCACGCAGGCGGTGGTGGCGCCGATCCAGGGTGCAGCCAATGCTGTCGTACGACCGATCGCCGGTTTCGTGGACGGGCTCGCCAACCTTGCAGGACTGCGGTCCGAGAATGCGGCGCTCCGCGAGGAACTGGATGAGGCCAACCGCCGACTGGCGGAAACCGAGCCACTCCGCAGCGAGAACGAGGAGCTGCGCAAGCTCTTGAACCTCCCCTCGGTCGGCGCTCTTCAGAGCCAGATCGCCAGGGTGCAGGCGCGTGGATCCTCGGATTTCGATCATTCGATTGTGGTGAACAAGGGATCCGCAGACGGAGTCGTCGTCGATTATCCGGTACGCAACGTCGATGGTCTCGTTGGTCGTGTGGTGTCTGTTACCGAAAACTCGGCACGAGTATTGCTGCTCACGAACCCCAACCATGCCGTCGAGGTTCAGGTGGTTGGCTCCGAGGATCGGGGTAGCGCCAAGGGCCGCGGTGCCAGTGATCTTCAGTTCATCTCGGCGACAGCGGAACAGGAGATAACAGAGGGAGCGACGCTGGTAACAGATGCCGGACGTTATCCGGCCGGGCTGCTGGTTGGGTATGCCAGCGAAACTGCCCAACGTCAGGCGGGCTTTGCAATCCAGACCCCGATCAAACCCGCCGTCGACTTCTCCACCCTCGATTTTGTCGAGATCCTGTTCTTTGTCCCCGTTGATCCGGCCGTGCAGCTCGCTCCCGCCGAGAGTGACTCATGAGAAGGCACCGTATCCGAGCGCTCATCGCGGTGCTGATTGCCGTCATTTTGCAGACGACTGTTTTTCCGAGACCCTTCGGTGCGTCGCCGAATCTCGTCATGTTGGTGGCCATCGGCATCGGTCTCTACATGGATCCAGAGTTGGCAGTCGTGTCTGGATTCGTGGGTGGCTTCCTCAACGACCTGCTCGGAAATACCATCCTCGGATTGTGGGCGCTCGTCATTACCGTGGTCGCCTACGGTGCCAGCCAGTACCGGAGACAGGCTGAAGGCAACCTGATTCGGATGATCCTCGGAATATTCGCACTCACAATTGCAGGCCAGATTCTCTTCGGGATCGTCGGCACGCTGTTCGGCCAGGGGTTCCTGGCTGACACGTCGCTCGTAATCGGAGTCCTGCTCACCGGGGTTTTGAGCCTCATGCTGGCCGTGCTGGTATTGCCGCTCGTTTCCCGGCTCGTGGCGGGCGGCCGATGGTTCGCTCTCGTCGGGCCTGGCCCGGAGCGGGCGATCTGGTAATGATTATCAAGCGGTGGCGACTCGTGGCGGTGGGGGTTCTGTTTCTGGCTCTGTTGTCGAGTCTCACCATTCGCCTCTGGTATGTGCAGGTGGCGGCTGCGGAGGTCAACGAAGAACGGGCATTGGCCAACCGACTCCGGGAGGTGCAGACCGAGGCACCCCGGGGCCGCATCCTCGATGCCAACGGTGTCGTGCTCGCCGAATCCAGGGCGTCACGGACGCTGCTGGTCGATCGGCGGGTTCTCACGCTTAGCGAGGAAGAGGCGCTCGTCCAGAACCTCTCCGTGCTGCTCGACGAACCTCAGGAGATGCTGCGGGCCAGGTTTCAGGCCGCCGCCAGTGGCAGCAGGTTCGTCGTTGCAATCGACGTTGCAGGCGACGTTGCGAGTGAGGTCCTCGAATACAGCGAAGAGTTTCCGGGCGTGGAAGTCCGTCTCTCGCCGGTTCGCAGCTACATCGAGGCCGAATCGGTGTCGCATGTCCTCGGCTACCTCGGTAAGCCGAGCTTTGAAGATCTGGAAAGCCTGAGCTATCTCCAGCCAAACGACGATTTCGGCCGGGCCGGCATCGAACAGCGCTACGACCTGTTGCTTCGCGGCCAACCGGGGCGTGAGATCTATCAGGAGGACTCGGCCGGTCGCCTCGCTCAGCTCATCGCCGAAGAGCCGCCGGTCGGGGGCTGGGACGCAGTTCTCACTATCGACGCGGAACTGCAGCACGTGGTCGAAGACGCACTACTGCGAGCAATCCGCAACGCAAGCGGTCCCGAAGCCGATCCCAGCGGGAAAGCCGCAGGGATCGTGATGGATGCAACCGACGGATCGGTGCTGGCCATGGTGTCTCTGCCAACGTTCGATCCGACCGACTTCGTCGGCGGAATCGATGTCGAGACCTTTCGTTCTCTGAGCGATGAAGGGGCTCTCTTCAACCATGCGATCTCGGGTCTCTACCCGCCTGCGTCGACCTTCAAAGTTGTGCCGTACGTTGTCGCAGCGGAGAACCTGATCTGGCCCGAAGGCGTCTACAGCCCCGATACCATCATCGACCTTCCGCCTCGACTGACGTTCGGAAGTGAGCTCGGAGCAGGGTCGCAGCAGGTATTCAACGACTGGACCGACGATCACGGCGAGACCAATCTCCACTCAGCCATCGAGAAGTCGGCCGATGCCTATTTCTGGTTGCTGGCTCTCGAAATCTGGCGGAATCGCTCCGTCGTCGATCCGAACATCGTTCAGAACATGGCCGAGGATCTCGGCTTCGGCGCAGATACTGGTATCGACCTGCCGGCAGAGGCAGGTGGCATCGTGCCTGATGAGCAGTGGATAACCCGGAACCGCCAGTACGTCGGTGGTGATCTGATGAACATCAGCATCGGGCAGGGAGATCTGGTTGCGACGCCTCTCCAGGTCACGAACTCATTCGCCGCTCTCGTCAACGGCGGCAAGGTATTCCGACCGAGAGTGGTTGACAGGTTTGTCGATCAAAACGGTGCCGTGAAGTTCGAGAACAACCCCGATGTTGTCCGGGAGTTGGAGGTTTCACAATCCACGTTGAGCATGCTGACCCGTGACCTCAAGCTCGTGACCTCGGGGGAACGTGGCACCGCCAGGACCGTTTTTCAGGACTCCCCGATCCGCGATATCGTCGGAGGAAAATCGGGGACCGCCGAGATTCCGCCCGTCAGCGACCCTGCTACCACTGCGTGGTTCGTCGGCATCGCTCCCATCGATGATCCCAAGTATGTTGTGACAGTTATGGTTGATCGCGGTGGATCCGGCTCCGGAACGGCGGCGCCGGCGGTTCGGACGATCCTCGAGACACTGATGGGAGCCGGCTGATGGCAACGATGGTGCGAGGTCGTGGCGTTACGGCAACCGCCTACGAGGAGTCGAAACCCGATCTCGTCTTGATCGTGACACTCGGGCTGCTTTCGGCTCTCGGCATCTTGATGGTGTATTCGGCATCTGCTCCTCGCCTCGAGGCTGCCGGTCTCTCACCGAGCTCCGAGATGTGGCGGCAGGTGCTTTTTGTTGCAGTCGGTGCGGTGGCCTTCTGGGGTTTTTCCAGCTTCGAGTCGAGAACGGTCCACACGGCGACCCCCCTGGTGTATGCCGCCATTCTGTTTTCGTTGTTGCTGATACCGCTGATCGGGGTCGGCGAAGGTTCGGTGCGGTGGTTCGCCATTGGTAGCTACCAGATCCAGCCCTCTGAGTGGGCGAAGCCGGGTCTGATCCTGGCGCTCGCGGCGATACTGGCCGTGAGCGATGACGAAGGTCTCGCGAATAAGCGGATCTTGATGGCAATCGCCGCGATCGTGCCACCCGTGTTCCTGATCTTCAAACAACCCGATCTCGGGACGTCGCTCATCCTCGTTTTCATCTTTTTTGCGATGCTCTTTGCGGCCGGGATCACGTGGCGCCAGACGGCGGGTTTCGCTGTGGGTGCGGTGGCACTCGGAACTCTTTTGTACCGGCTCGGATTCCTCGGCCTTGGCGAGTACCAGCTCAATCGGATTCGCTCGGTCTTCAATCCCGACCAGGCCGACGCGCTTGGCGATGGATGGCAGCGGCTGCAGAGTGAGATAGCCATTGGACAAGGGGGCCTGACCGGCCAGGGCTTATTCGAAGGTACTCAGACAAATCTGCGCTTTGTTCCCGTTCAATCGACCGACTTCATATTCTCGGCGGTTGGAGAACAACTTGGGTTCCTGGGAGGCGCTCTCGTCATAACCCTGTACGGCGTGCTCATCTGGCGATTGCTGGTGGCCGCACATGCCTCTCCAGATACCTTCGGGACTCTCGTGTGTGTCGGTACGGCGGCGTTCATCGGCATCCACGTATTTGTGAATATTGGCATGACGATTGGCATGCCAATCCCTGTCACGGGCCTCCCTCTTCCATTCATGTCGCTCGGAGGTTCATCGATGGTGGCGATGGCTATGTCAATCGGCCTTGCGCACGGGATCTGGCTACGGCGATCGAAGGTGCCTGCGCGAACCGCTCGCGTTCTGTAAAGGTATCCTCCTCGACCATGTTCCGAAGAGGCGACCGTGGATGGATCGAAGTCATCGCCGGTCCCATGTTTTCCGGCAAGAGTGAAGAGCTCATTCGACGTCTCGTTCGTTACCGAATCGCTCAGGTACCGCTCCAGGTCTTCAAGCCGGCGCTTGACAACCGCTACGGCGACACCGAGGTTGTTTCGCATTCTCGTCAGAAGATTGAAGCGAACCCGGTTGATTCGAGCGACGACATCCTCGCCGCGGTAGAGGACCGCACGATCGTCGTCGGCATAGACGAGGGTCAGTTTTTTGACATGGGGCTGATTGAGGTGTGCGCCAAACTCGCCGAGGTCGGGAAACAGATCATCGTTGCCGGACTCGATCTCGATTACCTTGGCCGCCCTTTCGGACCCATTCCGGAACTCATGACGCGAGCCGAGTATGTAACAAAAGCTCTGGCTGTCTGCCACAGTTGTGGCGGTCCTGGCATGTTCACTCAGCGGGTCGTCCAGAGCGACGATCTCGTCGTTTTGGGAGCCGAAGGTGCCTATGAGTCACGATGCCGGCTGTGCTATCGCCCTGGAGAGCCGCGCCAGTTAGAGCTTGAGTGAGGAGCAGAATCCGCCGATAGCGCTAGTATTGTTACAGAGAAGGGAAAACCCTTCAGATTCCACCCCGGCATGATTTCCCAAACAGGTTTTTTAGGCGGGGCATCGAGGATCGTGCGCGGTCCTCGATAACCAGAGG
>JABDOU010000272.1 GCA_013043085.1 Acidimicrobiia bacterium | reverse complement strand
CGACATGCACAGCACCGCTTTCCCGAGTCACTGACGCTCGCCGAAGCTGCTTACGATGCCGAACCCTCCGGACCGACGCTGAGCGTTATCGGAGATGTGAAATCGGCTTTGGGTGACTACGAGGGCGCCGGCGTCGCCTACGATCAGGCTCTGGCCGACTTCGGCGCCGAGGCGGTGCTCCCCGGTCTCGCCCTGCTCTCGGAGGTCAAAGGACAACCCGCCGAAGCCGTCCGCCTTCTCGAGCAGGCCGCCGCACGTTCGCTTGAAGCGCGAGTCGTCGGAGAGCCCGCTGCCTGGTATCAGGAACGGCTCGCTCATCTCCACCTCGAACAGGGAAACGTCGACGAGGCCGAACGGCGCTTCGAGGCTGCTCTCCGATTGTTTCCCGAGTCGACCGACTCCATCGCCGGTCTTGCGTCGGTGGCAGAGGCTCGTCGTGAATATGACAAGGCTCTCGGGATCTTCACATCTCTCGCCAACCCCGGCCCGGGTGAGCTCATCAGCATCGGCGACCTCTACGTGGCAACAGATCGTCCGGACATCGCCGAGACCTACTTTTCCCATGCCATCGAACAAATGAAAGCGTTGGATATTCGCATAACGGCTCGCGAGCTGGCCATGTTCTACGCCGACCACGACCGCAACCCCGACGAAGCCCTGCGCCTCGCGATGGAAGACTTCGAGCGGCGTCCAGACCTACACGGATACGAGACCCTGGCGTGGACGCTCTATCGAGCGGGACAATTCGAAGAAGCAAGGAGCGTCTCAGACGAAGCGTTGGCATTTGGAGTGAACGACTCACCGCTCCGCTACCACGCCGGCCTGATCGCCCTGGCGCTAGGCGAACCTGAACGGGCCAAAGCAGAACTGGAAATGGCTCTCGATATCAACCCGGAGTGGCACGTGCTCCACGCCGATCATGCCCGTGAGGTCCTGTCAAGCCTCCCAGGTTGACGCCAGTCGGCACAGGCGAACGGGAGCCTCCGCGTCGGCACAACCCCTACGCTCCACTGCCGGCGGAGCGCGCCAAAGCGATCGCTTCAAAGAGACCGATTTCTTTGCCTTCCTCGAAGGCCCGATCGGCTTCTTCGCCGATCACTGCCCGGGCTCGAACCTCCGGATCTTCGATAGGGACGAACGGAGGAGGAAAAGTGGCGCCAGTCCGTTGTCGAAATGCCCACGATGCTCCTGCCAGGCGGGCACCGAGGTGAGGATCTCCGAGTTCAACAGTGGTGATGGCCAGCCGCTGTAGGGCCCAGGACATCGCAAAGATGTCGCCTGCTTCCTCGGTGGTTTGCACCGCTTCCAAGGCCGATTGCCTCGCTCGCTGGAAATCACCAATCGTGATTTCCAGTTCGGACTTCATCAGCCGGTTGTGGGCTATGTTCATGAGCGACCCCGATTGCTCATGGAAATCAATCACGGCGTCGAGCAGATCCGGTGCCAGCGTTGAAGGATCCGGATTTCCCATGATGGCCGCCGCCGCATGAAAGAACTCGACCAGGGCAAGAGCCGACGGGTCGTTGAGCTCGGTCCCAAGCTCATGCACGCGTTGAACGGACTCGGACAGGTCGCCAAGATCCTGGCCCATGCTTTGCGCAGTTGCACGGGTCGACGAAATCCCGGACCATATTTCGGTCATCAGAGGCCGGTCGTCCTCAGCTTCTGCAATGGCCAGGGCAGCTGCGTAGTCGTTGGCCGCCTCTTGCCAACTGGCCTTCCAGTAGTACATCGCGGCACGAGCTATCAGAGCACGGCACCGTGCAAGCGTTGGGTTGGCTCCAGTATCTGCGTCGAATATCCGCTGCAGCCACAGTTCTAGTTCGCTGAGCTGTGCGGTCGATTGGAAGTATCTCCAGATGCTTCCAAGGATGTCGTAACCGCGCTCATAGTCCCGCGTGGAAAGCAAATGATCGAGTGTTGCGCGCATGTTGTCGAGCTCATCGTTGAGGATCGCTATCCAGCTGGCTCGCTTGTCTCCGTCCAGCGGCTCATGCGCCTCCATTGCGAGCTCGTAGAAGAAGCCGGCATGACCATCGGCCAGAGCTTCCGAATTGTCGACCTGGTTAGAGGCGAATACATGCACCGGCGCCAACATCCGGAATCGTTTACCCACAGTCGCCGTCCCGACAGATAACAGGCTCCGATCTACAAGTTCGGCGAGATCATCCAGCGGGTCGCGCAGGAGTACAGCTTCGATGGCGGCCAGCGTCGCACCACCGTGAAACACCGACAGGCTACGGAGCAACTCCTGCTGGCCGGAAGTCAGCAATCCATAGCTCCACTCGACAGCGGCAATGATCGAGCGATGGCGTTCCGGCGTATCGGCACGGGAACTCTTCAAGACTCCGCTATCGATCCGTTTCGTGACCTCTGCGGGCGTCAGCACGTTCATCCGGGCCGCCGCCAATTCGATAGCCAGTGGGACGCCGTCGAGTAACTCGACCAACCGCACGACGTCGTCCCGATGTTGTTCGAGATCGAATGCAGGATCGGTCTGAGCGGCACGGGCCATGAACAGTTCTACGGCAGGCGAAGTCGCATCGTCGACCACCAGCGGTTCGAGGCGCATCACAGTTTCTCCAGCGATGCGCAGTGCGACCTGCGAGGTGGCGAGCACCGTCAGAGGAGCGGCACCGGCCATGAGAGCGGCGAGCAACGGAGCGGCCGCCACCAACTGTTCGAGGTTGTCGAGAACAAGCAGCCGCTCACCGTCTGACAACGCCGAGCCGAGATCTCCTTTGGCAGATCCTTTGATCCCGACAGTCGAGGCAATCTCAGGCAACACGAGATCGGGGTCCTCGAGGGGAGCCAGATCGACAAAGAAGGCTCCCATCTCGAAGTCATTCAGAACGTCGCCGGCGACCTCGAGCGCCAGGCGGGTTTTCCCGATTCCTCCCGGACCGGTAAGGGTCACAAACCGATTAGCTGCGACCAGTTCTCGCAGCTGTGCTTCCTCCGTTTCACGCCCGATGATCTCGGACGCCATGGCCGGCAGGTTGTTGGGACGGGCGCCTGTTGAGCGGAGCGGTGGAAACTTGTGAGGGAGACCCTCGACTTCGAGCTGATACAGGTGCTCGGTCTTTTCAAGTCCTTTGAGCGAATGAAGCCCGAGATCGGAATAATCGGCGTGACCGGCGAGAGCACGGACCGCTTCGGAAACCACTACCTGGCCGCCATGGCCCGCCGCACTTATACGGGCCGCCCGGTTGACATCTATCCCGACGTAGTTGTCATGTCCCAACTCGCCGGTACCGGAATGAAGCCCGATCCGTACCGCAACCGTTCCGCCCGCCGGCCAATCTGCTGCCGCCAACTGCTGCTGGATTTCGGTCGCAGCTGCCACCGCCTGATCCGCTTGCCTAAATACTGCGAAAAAGCTGTCGCCTTCCGTGGAGATCTCGACCCCATCATGACTGGCGAGCGAACTACGGATGATGTCAGCGTGGCGCTCGAGAACATCCTTATAGCGAGATGCCATCCGCTGCAGGAGTCCGGTCGAGTCCTGCACATCACTGAAAAAGAACGTCACCGTCCCCGTCGGGAGATCAGATTGCGTCTTCATGATTCAGCTCCGCCGGCTGATGCACGGAAGGCCTGGTGTGTCGTTTCTCCGACTGTGATGTCGAGGGAAAACGTTTCATACATCTACCCTGATCCACGGAGGGCGAGGTGCCTCGATTCTGCTCAATCGGGACGCCACGGTCGCAAAGCGGTCGCCATTGTGCATGTCCCAGTCGCGCCACGCCTGCGTCAGTTCTTCACGGTTGCGGGCGACGAA
>JABDOU010000255.1 GCA_013043085.1 Acidimicrobiia bacterium | reverse complement strand
TGGTGAGTGTCATTCGTGAAGTACGCTTTCGGCTCCACGCTGGCGTAGCTCAGTCGGCAGAGCAGCTGATTTGTAATCAGCAGGTCAAGGGTTCGATTCCCTTCGCCAGCTCCGCGTGTTGATGGGTCTGCGTGACGTCGCCAAACTGGTGACGGCAGCGGACATCTCTGAGGGAGTCGAGAGGGAATACCTGACCTGAGACCTGGCCGGTGCCCAGCACGTTTGACCAGACCCATGGGCGAACAGGGAACGGCGCACGTACAGAACCTCGAGTTAAAAACACATGCGTGTAATTCATCTCAGTTAACCTCTCGCCGTGCTTTCTGACCGTGAAAAACAGGTGCTGGACTTTGAGGGCTCCTGGTGGCTGTATCCGGGCCCCAAGGACCGTGCTATCAGAGAACAGCTGACGATGTCGGCCACCCGGTATTACCAGATACTGCGGCGCCTGATCGACTCGCCGGCTGCGCTGGCGCACGCACCGCTCACGGTCAAGCGTCTGCGACGCTTGCGAGAAGAGCGCAAGACTGCCGACATGGTCGAAACACTGGAGCAGTGGGACCCCGGACACAGGTAACTGTCGGTAAGCTCGCTCGATGAACGTCGACAGCATCAAACGGGTCGGCACGATCGCGTGGCATCTGATCGGCATCGCAGTCTTCCTCGGCATGGTCATCTGGGCCGGCTCCCACGTCGCGATCATTTTCCCGCCGCTCGTGTTTGCTGCCGCGCTTATATACATCATCGATCCCTTCGTCGACCAGTTCGAAAAGTGGGGGATTCATCGCCTTCTGGGCTCCTGTCTGTCATATCTCATGGTTGGAGCCGTTTTCACGGTGATCGGGATGCTCGTCATACCGATCATCGCCGATCAGGGAAGTCAGTTTGTTGATCGTTTTCCGATGATTGTCGAAGATGCCAGCGTCGTACTCGAGGATCTCACCAGCCAACTACCCGGAGATGTGACACTCCCCACACTCGAGGAGATTGGCGAATGGCTCGGCAGCTCCGAGAACGCCGGACTCATCGGGGAGCAGGTCGGTCGGCTCGGCGAGCTGACGCTCAGCCTGTTTGAGTGGCTCGTCATCATTCTGCTCGTGCCGGTACTCGCCCTCTATATCCTGACCGACCTACCAAAGTCCAGGGAGGCTGCCAAAGGGCTTGTGCCAGGGGAGTGGCGCGACGAAGCTCTCTTTCTGGGCGGCGAGGTCAACAACGTTGTCGGAGGCTTCGTACGTGGCCAGTTGCTGGTTGCACTGCTCGTTGGCATTGCGATGAGCCTGGGATTTCTCGCCATCGATCTCCCGTTCTGGTTGATCATCGGTTTGCTGAGCGGGATTCTCAACGTGATCCCGTTTGTCGGCCCGTGGGTTGGCGGTCTACTTGGCGCTTTGGCAGGTCTGTCATCGGGCGATCCGTCGAAAGCCTTGTATGCCGGGTTGATTGCGATCGTGGTCCAACAGCTGGACAACCATGTCGTGAGCCCGTTGGTGATGCGAGTGGTGGTACGTCTTCACCCCGTCGTCGTTATCGTCGCCCTCCTCGCCGGCGGACAGCTGGCCGGTCTGTTGGGCGTCTTGCTCGCCGTTCCGGCAGTCGCGGTTTTCAAGGTCCTTCTCGGGCATTGGTGGCGGACGAGGATGCTCGGCCAATCGTGGCAGGAGGCCAGAGAAGCCTTGTTTGAATCCACCACTTCGCCGGTGGCCGAGCGGATCAAGGCCAGAACCGAAGTTGGTACAGACGAGTCGCAAGACTCCGACGACGCCGCCGTCTGAAGAGAAGCCACGTTCGGATCTTGCCGGCGAGCCGATACCAAAGACTCAAAGAACGCGAAATCTTTGTCTAAAGTGTTGCCGTGCTCAACATGCTGTTGGGTGCCGTATTCGCGCTGCTGGCGCTACGCGGATATTGGCGGGGCTTCGTACGGGAGGCGATGGATCTGGCAGGCGCTCTCGCCGGCCTGCTCCTCGCATTTCGTTTCAGCTATCCCACCGGTGACGCTTTGAGTAGCGTGATCGGAGCCTCGCCGTGGGCTGCCAGGCTGGTAGCCGGCGGCTTGATCTTCGTTGCGATCGGCGTTGTCGCCTCCCTGATCGCAGGGAGGTTGCAGTCGCTGGTCGATCTGCCCGGGCTGCGGCTCAGCAACCGTCTGGCTGGTGCCGGCCTTGCGGTTTTGTGGGGGGGCCTCATTGCAACACTCATCTTGTCGATCGGCCTACTTGTGCCGATTCAGGCGGTCGAAGAATCGATTGAAGGGTCGGCCGTGGCGTCCGTGCTCGTTGATTCCGACAGTCCCACCCAGAGGCTCCTGGCGTTGCTATCAGGCGACCGGGCCATCGAATTGATGCTCAACCTCAGGAACTTGATCGGAGCCGAGCGCGTGACCGTCGCAGGAGACGCGTCATACAGATTGCCGCCCGTGCCGGCCGGGGCCACCAGTCGCGACGACGACTCTGCGATCGAACTGTTCGAGAGAGTGAACCGGGATCGAGCCGAGGCCGGACTTCCAACGTTGGCCTGGTCATCCGAGCTGGCAAGGGTCGGTGTACTTCACGCCCGTGACATGTATGCGACGGGCCTGTTGGCTCACAATTCGCCTGCGACAGGTTCGTTAGCGGACCGTGTGCAGGCGGCCAACGTCGACGCTTCCGTAGTCGGAGAGAATTTTGCGCTCGCGGCCGATCCTGCGGATGTACAGATGGGTCTGATGGCCAGCCCATCGCATCGGGAGAACCTTCTGCATACAGAGTTCGATACCATCGGAATCGGCGCCATCGCTGGGCCATACGGATTGATGGTGGTTCAGGTCTTCAGCGATTAAGCAGCTTTGGGCAGATCGGGATCGCGCTCGGTCACTGCTCCCGTTCGCTCTTCGAGGAAGCCGAACACGCTCCGAAGGAACCACCCTCCAAGCGTCGACACGATGACCACCATCACGACCCAGAGTGGAAATGATGACACATCGGTCTCGGCAAAGAGCACCTGGCGCCCGGCATTTCCGATTGACCACGTCACCGACTCTTCGTCAGCGGCGAGCTCGCCATTTTGAGAAATGACCTCGCCAGGGAGATAGACGGAAAGGGAGACATCCACGTCCGTGTTGATCTCCGAGACGTCAATCCCTTTCAACACCTCCTCGATTTCTTCGCCTTCCGCGAATCCGATGAACTCAACCGTGAACGATTGCCGATCCCCGACCTGGATGGCAATCCGCTCAAAAGCCGGCGATAACGCTTCGAGCAGCTGTTCCATTTCGTCAGGAGTATCAGTCCTGCCCTGCACATGCCACGAGAGGTCGGTGGACTCCACGAGTTGCATCCCGGGTTCTGAGAGAACTCGCCTACGTAACTCGAGATCGAAGTCTCGCCCGGTGAGCGCATAGTTATTGAGGAACTCCTCATCGGCCTCAACGACGATATTGAGCAGTCCCGTCCCGTCCGAGTTGATCCGGGCCTCGATGTCCGCGTCTACGCGACAGCCCGCCAGCAACAAACAGGCGAGAAGTAGCCACAGTTTCTTGTGGTGCACGTGCACCCCGCTCCCTCGATCTACGCTTAATGCTTCGTCGTAGATGGGCAATCAGTGAAGCAGTTTGACCAGGCAGGGCGTCGTCTGGCCGAGGCGATGGCAGCTGCCTTTCGCCCATATCTCGATGCAAAAACTCGAGAACGCGGCTATCCCTCGCTCGATGAAGCCTTGCTCGAGATGACGGCGAATCACCTGAAATCCGAGCTCACCGAGCTACTTGGCCAGCCGGCCTCCGTTCAACGGCGCAGTCCATTGCAGGTCTTCCAGGCTGCCTTTTCTGAGCCAAACCGGCTCCTGGCCGAGCTCGGCATAGAACCTCCCGCTCGTGATCCGATGGCGGTTCGAGCTATCCCCGGCGATCTCTACGATCTAGCGCCGGCCTCGTCGTCGGAATTGGGGGAAGCCGTGTGGGAAGCGCACCTGGCGTGGGGACTTGCGAAGGCGGCCGCCGTCAAGAATCCAGTCGCAGTTCTCCTGACAGCCAACTTGATGGATCGGTCTCGATTGGAGCCAATCTTTGACGCTCATGGTCTCGAGCTTGAAACCGCGGACACCTTTGATCGCTTCGAAGACTTGTTGGCACAGTCTCCCGCCCAAATAGTTATCGACCTCACGCACCCGGCATCGGAAGAGGCGGTTGCTGCATCCGCCGCCTTCAGGGTGGTTGCGTATGGTCCGCATGTCGACGAGGACGCCATGGCGAGAGCTCGTATGTTGGGCGCCGACGACGTCCTCACCCGGTCGTCGTTCTTTCGTCAGTCCGGTTGGATCGTGGGCGGTTCGGTCTGACGCCACTCGGCGAGCTTGGAAAGCATCCAGGACTCCGCGGCCTGGATCAGCGCGACCTCATCGTCTGCCGATCTGGCCATTGGCGCTCCGATGGCGATACGTACGGTTGTTCCGAAGGGAACAGGTGCAAAACGGTTCCGGCCGAGGTGCCACGTGCCATCTATGGCGCCTGCGACAACGGGGACATCCGGCGCAGCCCTCAGCAGCGCCTTGGCGCCTGCGATTCGATA
>JABDOU010000236.1 GCA_013043085.1 Acidimicrobiia bacterium | reverse complement strand
GCCCGGAACACAAGGTCAAATACGTGGAAGTCGCCGAACCCGGATGGGTCCGCTTCGTCCCTCACGAGCCAAACAACAAGGCCCGGAAGCACCTCTGGGGCTATTTCGTGGCGTACCTGGCATGGGTGCCGAGAGCCAGGCGGGCAGCCAGGCGCCTGCACGAGCAGGAACCATTCGACGTCGCGTACCACGCAACGTACTCGGCGTACTGGATACCCTCCGCAGCAACAGGCCTGCCGATTCCATCGGTGTGGGGGCCGGTCGGAGGTGCTGTTACGACCCCACGGCGGATGTGGCCTGCGCTCGGCGCAAGGGGAATGTTCTGGGAGTTGTTCGAAATGGCTGCGGTGAAAGCCATCTCGATGTTCCCGACCACCCGTCGTACCTGGCGGCGAGCCACGGTGCCGATCGTGCAAAACCGCTCGACTCTGCGGCGCCTGCCCTCCGATGTTCGGAGGCGTGCCGTGATCATGAATCACGTTATGTTTGCCGAGATTGTCGAAGCTGAGCCTGTAGAGCGCGGACAATTCGTACTCTTCGCCAACAACTTCGAGTCACGCAAAGGCGTTCACCTGGCGTTGCACGCGATCGCAAGATCGTCTGAGCACATCCGACTGGTTCTGGTGGGTGATGGACCCGAGCGTAGATCGGTGGAACGTCTCATCAAACGACTTGGCATCGAACATCGAGTTGACCAGCAAGGGTTCATCCCATATGACGATGTTCAAGAGTTGTTTGCCACCGCAGGGGCCGTGTTGTTCACCGGAGTACGCGAAGAAGGTGGGCTGGCCCTCGCCGAAACGATGTTGCGGGGTGCGCCGGTGGCTGTTCTTTCCAATGGGGGCGCTCAGACGATTGCAGAATCCGCTCCGGATGCCTCCCGTATCGCTCTCATTGCACCCGGTTCGCTCGATCAAATCGCGGATGACATGGCTGACGCCATCACCGACTTCATCGACAATCCTCCATCGAGAGTCGGGCCCAATCTCGACCAGGAACACGCACGTCGAGAGCTGCAGCGAATTGTCTCAGAAGTAGCCGGCTTTCGTTTTGAGCCGCCAGCGGACACAACGACGGAAACGCCCGTCGCCTACGTGTCCTGACCTTCCACCAGATCTTCAACGAACGCCCGCGCCCACGATGCAATTTCGTCTCTCGCCGAACGCATGACCGCTACTTGTTCGTCGAACGGGAGATCAGGTCGATCAGGATCTTCGAACGAGCGATGTATCACTCTCGTTGCCGAAGGAAATGTTGGGCAGGCCTCGGCGGCGGAATCGCATACCGTCACCACCGTATCAACATCGACGTCGGCAAACGTATCGAGATGCTTCGACGTATGGCCGGACAGATCTATGCCAACCTCAGCCATAACCGCGGCCGCGACTGGATGAACCTCTGACGGACTCAGCCCGGCGCTGGCGATTGACAGACGATCGCCTGCAAACGTCCTGAGCCATCCCTCGGCCATCTGCGATCGGCATCGGTTGCCGGTACACAGGATCAGGACGTCTACCGTCATGATCCGATTGCAGCAAGTGCATCGACATATGCATCGTGCTCTCGTGCGACGCCGAATTGATCGCTCGATATCACTGCCGTCACGACTGAGTCGCCGTCCAACACATACGTGGTGCGATCTGCAACACCGATGGATTCGTTGAAACATCCATACGCGCGTGCTGTTTCACCGTGCGGCCAGAAATCGGAGAGAATGGGGTAGGTAAACCCGTTGTCGGCGGCCCACTTTGCGTTGGCAGGCCTCGTGTCACAGGTGATCACAACGACGCTGGCATCCAGTTCGCTGAAATCTGACCTGGAATCACGGAGCATGCAGAGCTCACCCTCACAAACCCCCGTGAATGGGAAGGGAATGAAGACGACCAGAGTTGGCGATCCGGAGAAGTCGGTCAGTTCGACCATCTCCTTCGACTGATTGACGAGTTTGAAATGAGGCGCCTTATCGCCCACTTGCACTGACATGCCGCTCACATCTCCGATCGTGTTGACGGCCTTACCGTATTGTGGCCGAATCATCGTGGCGTCAGAACCCGAACGACTTGAAGCGGGGATACGCCACCGCGCGGCCGAGATGCTAGCCGGTAGCCGCATTTCGCATTGGACGAAGCGATTCATGGCCCAAACCGAAGGTTGGAAATAATCCCTACGACCTATGGCCAATACAGGCGCCACAGACGTAGCGTGCGTTGAGGAAAACCAGTCCGTTTCGGGAGACGGCATCGATGAGCGTGACTACGCTTTGTTGGTAGCGCTGAAACTCCGGAAAGCACTGGTTCACGGGGGAAGGTGGGACGATCTTGACGGTTGTGCTGTTCAGAATCAGTACAAAACGGGTAACTGAGATCGAAATGGGAAGTAACAGTCTTGGGCACAGGGCTGTAACCGTAACGCTGGGCGACACATAATGACACAAAACGCAACCCCGATGGATCGACAAGGTTCTGCAGCCACACGGATAGAGCCGCTAGATCCGCGGCGCTTCGCTGAGATCAGCTTCACCCCGACCCTGTATGTACAAATCGTGAAGCCGGTTATCGATTACATCGGCGGATTGGTGTTGACAATCGTCACGCTTCCGATTTGCCTGATTGTCGCATTCCTCGTTTACCGCGATCTTGGTAATCCGATCATCCTCAAGCAACAGCGGGTCGGGCGCGGCGGCCGCGTATTCAACGTCTACAAATTTCGCTCCATGGAACCTGACCGCCGCGCCGGTCCGCCTGATTTTGTTGGCGCGGACCGCCGGGTGACCCACAAAGACGCCAATGACCCTCGCTTGACCGACCTCGGCCGCTTCATGCGCAAATGGAGCCTGGACGAGCTTCCCCAGCTCTGGAACGTGGTACTTGGAGACATGAGCCTGGTCGGACCACGACCCGAGATGGTACAAATTGTTGAGCAGTATGAGCCATGGCAGCATCAGCGCCACGTGGTCAAGCCTGGGATCACAGGACTTTGGCAGGTGTCCGCCCGCGGCGATCTACCTATGCACGAGGCAACCGATATCGATATCGACTATGTCGACTCCATTTCCTTCGCGAAGGATCTCGAGATTCTGTTCAAAACAATCCCGGCAGCGATGGGCGACGGAAAGGGCCATTAACTCGTAGAGGCTCTATGAGGCGGTGCGTGTATGCTGACGCCCACGGCGGAGTCTTATTGGTGCGGAGATGACTCTTGCCCCCGGTATCCGGAGGAATTTTGGGCGGAGGGTTTTGGGCTTGGTACCGATCAGAAACTCGGTACCGTTCAGAAAAGCGCCCCGATGCTCGATACACACTCGAAGACCTCTCATACACTGAAGATGGTCGGCCAACCACCCAGGAAAAACGCGTAAGAGGACGATATGGACACAATGCGACCGAGAGACTTCGACGACATTGCGGCGCTGGAGCAACCGAGCATCCTCGCCGCCATGTGGAGGTACCGCTGGCTGGTGCTCGTTATCGTCGCCTCGATCGCCATGTTGGGGCTGCTTGCTCAGGAAGTGATTCCTGCCGGCTACTCGGCCGAAGCCGAACTGTTTGTCGAGGATCCAGCCGCGTCAAATCCATTCGACACGGCAGCGGCGGTGGCCCGCACCACGGACACTCAGCGATATGTCGCCGATCAGGTCGAGATCCTCGAAACCAATGCGGTCGCAGAAGAAGCGTCTCAACTACTTGGGGCCCGCGGTTTCGTTTGGAGTCCAGACGATGTCACGGCGAGCAGAACGATTACCTCGAGTCGGGATGTCAACCTCATAACGGTCACCTTTGATGCGGATAGCCCGGAGGCGGCAGCTGCCGGCGCGAATTCGATTGTTGAAGCATATCAAAAGGTGCGAACCGCTCAAGTTGCATCTGTTGCGAACAACGTCGTGTCTCAGATCGATCAGCTCAAAGAAGCGTCCGAGCTGCGCCTCAACGAGATTCAACAAGAGATCATTGCTCTTCAAGCTCAGGACGCGGTGCGCAGTGAGCTGGACGACCAATTCCAAAGAGCCCTTGAGGACTTGAACCGCTTGCGTGGTGAGCTCGCCAATGCGGCCGAGGGCTCCGACCGACAGGCCGAGCTACGCGACCAGCTCGCCGACCTGACAGCTGACTTTTCTCGGTGGGAGGTAATCAGCCGGATCGAACAGCGTGATCCCGAACTGGTCGCGCTTCTGGCTGAGCAACAGGACGCAATTGACGAGATCGCAAATCTCAGTGGTCAGGCGAACGAGATCTTCATCGCGACCGAGAGCAACGGCATCGGCCTCACGATCTTCTCGCAGGCGTTGCCGCCAGAAGACCCTTCGACAGTTGGAACAACGCGTGTTCTGGCCGCTTCTCTCATTCTCGGAATGGGGGTCGCAGCAGCTCTCGCCTACTTCCTCGCATCCAGGCGCAGAGCATTCGGTAGCCGCCTTCTGCCAGAGCTTGTCCTCAATGCTCCCTTGCTTGCCGAGGTTCCCAACTTCGCCCTCGAAGGAATCAAGTCGCCGCTTCCGGTCACGAGCGCACCGACGTCAGCATCGGCAGAGTCATTCAGGTTTGCTGCAGCCGCCGTTGACATCCGGGCAGCAGCAGCTGGTGCGCGCAGCTTGATGATGGTCTCGGCAACGCTCGGTTCTGGTAAGACGACTACTGCGGCCAACACGGCGATCGCTGCAGCTCGCGAAGGCTTGAAGGTTCTGATCATCGATGCCGACTTCGGAAACCAGGAAGTCACTCGTCTCCTGCTGGGTGATGTGCAGCCCCAGTACGGAATTACGGAGGTCGTTGCCGGGCACGTGACGCTCGATCAGGCGATTCAGGAAGTTGTCGTCACGGACAATCGTTCGCTCTACGTTCTGTGGCGCGGGCGCCAGCCGGTGGAGGCCTCGACATTCTTCAGGAGCGAAGAAACCCAACGGTTCTTCCAGGAGGTCAGGGATCAGTTCGACCTGGTTCTCATCGACGGTCCGCCATTGCTGCAGGTGGCATACGCCAGCACGCTCGTGCGCTACGTCGATGGCGTAGCCGTTATCGTCCCCCACAACAGCCGGGTCGGTGAGCTCGAAGAGGTGGCGGACCGACTGCACTTCATCGAGACTCCCGCAATCGGCTACATCTACACGAAAGCTCCGCTTCGCGCAGAGATGACCGCATCGGATGGTTCAATGAAGGACATCCTTGGACTCGGATTCGAGAGTAGCGACAAGAAGGCATCCGGTCGTGGTAGTAGCAACGGCTCTGGCGGACGCAAGGGCCAGACGGAGAAGTCAGAGGTCGGTGCCGATGGCGGTGCCGGGTTCGGCGCAACACCCGGCGAGGGGCCGCGCAAAGTGCGACGTCCTCGCCAACCCGAGGACCGCGACGCGGGCATGCGATCTGATGAACCGGCCAGGGGCCGGCGCGGACGAAATCCCGGCGGCGGTGGCCGTCCCGACAAATAGTCGAAGCCGATCACTGTCCTGCTTAGAGCGAAGCTCCCGGGAACTCACTAGCCAAAGAGCCTGCTCCACATCCTGGCCAGCCAGCTCTTCTCTTCGGGCCTGGGAAGCTGCGAAACCACATTCGCGAGATGATCAGGCGGAAGATTCCCGGTCACGATGAACATCTCATCTGAGGACTGCCACGTGACTGTGGTCATCGATGGACCGTACGACCTGTAGTACCCATCACGGCCGGAATATCGTGCGTCATATACCGAATCCATCCCGGTGATCGACGTTTCGCCCGGGAACGCAAACACGGAAAAGCGAAACAAGCCGTCTGTGTAGAAGCGGTGGACTCCGCCGGGGTCCGCTTCGAATTCGGCACCCGATTGATACCCTTCAAGCGCCGGAAGTCGTGGCGAAGCGACCTCGACCATCATGTCTGGTTCGGCCATGTCG
>JABDOU010000225.1 GCA_013043085.1 Acidimicrobiia bacterium | reverse complement strand
TCGTACAGGCGGGCAAAGAAGGCGAGGTTCTCCCGAGCAGACAGGTCCGGGTAAATGGCCAGCTCCTGCGGCACGAGACCGATGGCGCGCTTTTCGTCAACCGAGGTGACGTCGATCCGCCGGCTGTCGATCGTCACAGTGCCGGCGTCTCGTTCGAGGAGGCCGGCAATCATGGAGATCGAGGTCGTCTTGCCCGCGCCATTCGGGCCCAGCAACCCGTAGGTTTCGCCTTCGTTGATGTGAAACGACACCGCTCGGACGGCGTGGATGTCGTCGAAGGATTTTTGAAGGCCGTCCACCTCGAGGATCGCATCGCTCATCACTACCTCCTTACGACTCAAGATACGCGACCATTCCGGTGCCGCGTAGGGCCGCTTGGCCTCCATGTCCCGCTCCGATTCACTAGCTTTACAATCCGTAAAGACCGAATTCGTACGATGCGGGAGTCAGATGTCTCGAGTAGTGAGAGCCGCGCTGGTGCAGGCCGAATGGACGGGCGACCAGGAATCCATGATCGAAAAGCAGATCGGATATGCCCGCCAGGCGGCAGCCGAGGGCGCGGAGATCCTGTGTTTTCAGGAGATATTCTCGACCCCGTATTTCTGCAATGTGCAGGACTCGGACAACTACCGATTCGCCGAGCCGATCCCGGACGGCCCCACGATCACGAAGATGGTGGCGCTCGCCAAAGAAACCAACATGGTGTTGATCGTGCCCATGTATGAATGGGAGCAGGAGGGGGTCTATTACAACACCGCGGCCGTGATCGACAGTGACGGAACTTATCTCGGCAAGTACCGCAAGACCCACATTCCACAGGTCAAGGGGTTCTGGGAGAAGTTCTACTTCCGGCCGGGCAATACCGGCTATCGGGTGTTCGACACCGCCGTTGGCAAGGTAGGGGTCTACATCTGCTACGACCGCCATTTTCCCGAAGGCTGGCGGGAATTGGGCCTGGCCGGCGCCAAGATCGTCTTCAATCCGTCGGCAACCACGCGGGGTCATTCCAAACACCTCTGGCAGCTGGAACAGCCGGCTGCCGCAGTGGCAAACGAGTATTTCGTCGGTGCCATAAACCGGGTGGGGAGCGAAGACCTGGAGGACACCGACTACTACGGGTCCTCGTACTTCGTGAGTCCCCGGGGCGAGATCGTAGGCGAGACGGCCTCGGATACCGAAGACGAGGTTTTGGTGCGGGACCTCGATCTAGGTCTGCTGGAAGAGGTCAGGAATTACTGGCAGTTCTACCGGGATCGGCGTCCCGAAACCTATGTGACCACGGCGGCCCCGTGAGCCGGCTCCGGGTTGAGTTTCTGGTCGAGCCCTTCAACGAAGGCGAGCCGGGACTGCACGTGCAGGCGGCGGTCGGAGAATTCGAGGCGAGGGGGTTGGTTGTGGAGATCGGTCCGTTTGGCAATACCGCAGACGGCCCGGCCGACAACATCCTCGATGCCCTGCGGGCCGGTCTCGAGGCGGCGGTGGCGGCGGGGGCGAGCCGGGTGAACGTGAACCTGACCCATGGCTGAGGAATTCGTCACCGCGCTCAAACCGCTGATCGACGCCATTGGAGCGACTGTGGTTCCGCTCGATGATCGCGCCGACACCGATCTCGTACTCGATTGGGAGGGCAAGCCGGCGATAGCGATCCGGCTGGATTTCGAGGACACGCTGTCGGGCATCATCGCGGCGGCCGAGCAAGAACTGGGCAAGCAGTTTGGCGATCTCGATCGCACGGAAAAGCAGGCCGCGGTCAGGCTTCTCGACGGCCGGGGGGCGTTTGTGCTTCGTCGCAGCATCGATGAGGTGGCCGAAGCCATGGGGGTGAGCCGCATCACGATTTACAACTATCTCAACGCCATCCGGGAGGCCACATGAGCGAGTACGGGTTCTATGACAACATCGTCGATGAAGACGTGCTCAACAGGGCCGTCAACAGGTTCAAGGAGCGCAACATCAAGCTCCCGACGTTCGCCCAGCTCGCCAACCCATCGACGATATCGGATGAAGTGACGGCATCCCTCGCCGACGTCGGACCCGACGACGCCGACGCCCGCAACCTGTACCGGGTGCACTGGCACAACGATTGGAATCGAATTGGGCGGGTCGACGTGCCGCTTTATCTCGATCTCCCGAAAGCTTTCACCGGGGTCGACGCCAGGATTCTGCTGGCCGTCGGCGACGTGTTCCCCATGATCACCGCCCACAAGGTGTTGGCAGCCTATGCGTGCCTGGTTCCCCGGCTGGTGGCGGGGGCTTTCGACCCTTCCAGCCAGCGTGCGATCTGGCCGTCGACCGGCAACTACGCCCGCGGGGGAGTGGCCATCAGCAAAATCATGGGTTGTCGCGGTGTTGCAGTTCTGCCCGAAGGTATGAGCCGGGAGCGGTTCGACTGGCTGAACGAATGGATCGAGTCCGAAGACGATGTGATCCGCACCTATGGAACCGAGTCCAACGTCAAAGAGATCTACGACGCCTGCAAGGAATTGGCAAAGGACGACGCCAACGTCATCCTCAACCAATTCTCCGAATACTCGAACCACATGGGTCACTACGCGGTGACCGGCCCGGCGCTGGAGCGGATTGTCCAGGATGCCGGCGGCAACCTGGCGGCCTTTGTGGCGGCATCGGGTTCGGCCGGAACGCTGGGTGCAGGCGACTACCTCAAGGACCAAACAGGGTGCAAGATTGTGCCGGTTGAGGCCCTGGAGTGCCCGACCATGCTGTACAACGGCTACGGCGAGCACAACATCCAGGGGATCGGCGACAAGCACATCCCGTTGATCCACAACGTCATGAATTCCGACATTGCCATCGCCATCTCCGATCGCTCGACCGACGATCTGTTCGTGATGTTCAACAGCGAGGCGGGCCGCGAGCTGCTCAAAGACAAAGGCGTGGCACCGGGCCTGGTCGACGACCTTCGCCACATGGGGTATTCGTCGATCTGCAACATGCTGGCCGCCATCAAGACCGCCAAGCACCTCGACCTCGGACCGGACGATGTGATCGTGTCGGTTGCCACGGACGGCGCCAATCTCTATCAATCAGAGATCGAGCCCATAACCAAACGGGATTTTCCGGGCGGCTTTGACCGGGCCGCAGCAACCGGGGTGTGGGAACGCCACCTGGCCGGGGTCGATACCGTCAACTTGCTCGAGTTGTCCGAGGTTGACCGCAAGCGCATTTTCAACCTCGGCTA
>JABDOU010000207.1 GCA_013043085.1 Acidimicrobiia bacterium | reverse complement strand
GCGCAGCGGACTGTCTGCCCGGTCTCTTATCTTCTCCAGCTCGGCTCCGAGTTCGGCGGTCGTTATGTCACCGTTCTCGACAAGCGTGTTGAGGTCGTTTGCCGTGGCCGCAGTCAGGCCCTCAACCAGCTTGTGGGGCGGGACGTAGGTCAGCCGCTCGTCCTTCTGATCGTCGGGAAGATCGTCGTAGAACTGGCTGGCCGAGCGATTGGAGGCGATCGCCGCGTCGAGGTCGCCGCCGGACAGACCGAGCAATTCGGCATTGAGAATGAGCTCCTGGTCCTCGGCGATGTCTTCGAGGGAGAGGCCGGCCGCTACCTGGGCCTGGATCTCGTCGATGGGGAGGTCGACCACATTGGACGTCGATTCGAACTTGGGGGCCAGCCACCGGTTGAAGAAGTCCTCACCGACATCGAGGGTCTTGGCGGAAAAGCCGCTCACAATCAGGAAGAACCCGGCAAAGAAGACTGCAGCAACACCGGCCGCGATCATCCGGAACCAGTCGTCGTCGGTCAGCTTGGCGAGACCGGCCGGGGTACGACGGTCATCGAGAAATCCCTTGATCCACAGGAAGCCGAGGAAGATCGAGACGGCCGCCAGAGCTATCTGCAGGCCGAAGGTGGGGATCGCACCGACGAGGTTGCCGATCGCCTCCACGACGGTGCCAACGAAGCTGAACACCGGATGGGCAAACCAGCCGATGATGGCGAAGGCGCTTGTCAGCCCGAAGGCCGAGAGGTTGGGGTACGTCTCGCGACCGGTCTCTTCCTTGATGGTGAAGAGCCGCTTGTGGAGGAAGTAGGACGCGACCACGCCGATGAGGACCCAGATCATCCACTGGTAGAACCCGCCCCACGGCTGGATCCAGCTGAGGGCGACGCCCTTGCGAGTGGCCGCAATCCAGTACTTGCCGGCCTCGAGGGTGTCGGGATCGAACGGGTCGAGGATGGCGAATGTTCCGGCCACCGCACCCCAGAAGAAGATCTGGAGCAGGAGCGGAATGTTGCGGATGCTCTCGATATAGAACGTGGCGAGCTTGTTGACGATCCAGTTGTTGGAGAGCCGGGCGATGCCGATAATGGTCCCGAGCAGAGTGGCGGCAATGACGCCGGAGACGGTGACCCGCAGCGTGTTGACCATGCCGACCAGCATCGTGCGAGCACCGGTGGGGGGATCGAGATCGATGCCCTCCCGGATGAGGAAGCCGAGCCGGCTCGTCAGCCAGTCCCATCCGAAGGTGATATCACGGCCGGCCAGGTTGTCCGACACCTGGGGAACAACAACAGCGACGATTCCGATGAATCCGAACAGGAACGCGAGCTGAGCGATCCACTTGAGGACCGTCGTGTTGCGCCAGATCGGCGGGCGCTCGTGCTTCTGGACCGTTACTGCCAAGGGCAGTTTCCTCCCTGCTAGCCCTCCCGACCCTCCTCCGAGTCAGGATTTGATATGAGACCCTAGACGAAAGAGAGGGGCGCCGCACGGGCGCCCCTCTCTCAGTTCGTTACTCCGGCTGGTTTACCGGAATGGGGGTGCGTAGATCAGACCACCTGAGGTCCACAGATCGTTGAGTCCGCCCTCACGGAACAGACCAACGGGGTTCAGGTTGCGGTCGAAGATCTCGTCGTAGCTGCCGACCTGGCTGATGACCTGATAGAAGGCATCAGCATCGAGGCCGAGGGCAGCCATGATCTCCGGGCTGGCATCACCGAACATGCGGGCGATCTCGGGATCACCGTCATCGGTGCCGGCCAGGGCACGCAGATCATCGACGTTGCTCGAGTTCATGCCCTTCTCGAAGGCGATGAACGTCGAGTACACGGTCCAGTTGACCACGTCGGCCCACTCGGAGTCGTTCTGACGGTAGGCGGGGCCGAGGGGCTCCTTGGAGATCGGCGACGGCGGGAATACGACCCACTCGTCCGTGCCGATTTCGCCACTCAGCTCACGCGAGACCTTCTCACCAACGAGACCGGAAGCGTCCGTCGTCACCAGGTCGCAACGACCGGCGATGAAGGCGTCCATGGCCTCGGAGAAGTTCTCAACCGTCTCCAGGCTGATCGATGCGCCGCCGAGTGCCGCCCACTCACGGATGTTCTTCTCCGTCGTGGTGCCGGCGTTCGTGCACAGGATCGCCCCGTCAACGTCCGAGGGTCCCGAAGTCGCTGAGAAGCGGTTCGACGGACCCATGAGGCCCTGACCATCGAAGTACGTCGTCGGACCGAAGTCGAGACCGACATCGGTGTCACGGCTGGCAGTCCAGGTGGTATTCCGGAACAGCACGTCTACCTGACCGGCCTTGAGAACGTCGAAACGCTCGGCAGCCGTGGTCGGGAAGAACACAACGGCGTTCGAGTCACCAAGCACTGCAGCGGCAAGCGCCTTGCAGTAGTCGGCGTCGATACCGGTTGCGGATCCGTCCGGCTGGATTTCGGTGAACGCCACCGCGCCGGTGCTCACACCACAGTTGAGCACTCCGCGAGCCTTCACGGCCGCAAGCGTTCCACCATCTTGTCCACCGTCGGTACCACCACCGCCGCCACCGCCGCCACCAGAGGTGGTGGTAGTGGTCGCCTCGGTACCCGTTGTTGTTGCGGTCGTGGTGTCTGTTTCACCACTGTCGTCTCCACATGCTGTCGCCACAAGAGCGAGAGCAACAAGGAGTACGCCCAATCGTTTAATCATGGATTTTTTCCTCCCCAGCTTTTGATCTGGTTCTAGGCAAACGGGAATACCCCGTTCGGTTGGCGACAACCTAATCGGAATTTCAAGTTGGGGGCAACTGTTTTTGCTCAGCGTGAGGTTTGTTGACCGCTTTCGGTGGCTAACCGCTGCCCGCTGCCCGCTGCCCGCTGCCCGCTCAGAACCGTTGCCCGTTGCCCGTTGCCCCTTGCCCGCAAAGAGTCTGTTTCCCGTTTCCAGCGCGAGATCGCTCGAGCGTCAGCGTGGTTTCTCTGGGCTTGGCGGGCTGCCCTACGGGCAGCGCCAGCCGTCGATCAGCTCAACTCCGGTGGCAACAGTCGACTGCCCTTCGGGCAGCTAAGCAATTGCATCGCAACTGCCAAGCCGGGCGAAGACCGGCCCTTCTCCGCCGTTGACGCGACCGAGCCTGCAGCGAAGGCTGAGAAGTGACAGGAGTTACTGCGTATGGAGGATCGTGCGGCGGGCGCGCGGTTGGTCGAGTTCAACGAATAGAACCCGCTGCCAGCGTCCGATGACGAGTTCACCCTCGACGACGGGAATGGTGACGTTGGTTGAGCCGACAAGCATCTGGCGCACGTGGGCGTGGCCGTTGATGAACTCGTCTTCCTGGAGATTCTCGGTACGGATCTCGTGGTCATCGTGCTCGTAGTACCCCTCGACGGGGACTACCTCGCTGATGAGCCGCCGGAAGTCATTCAAGAAGCCGGTCTCAGATTCGTTGATTGCGACGGCGGTGGTCGTGTGCGGCGTCATGATCGTGACCTGTCCGTGGCGGACCCCAGAGCGGGTCACGTGCTCGCGAACGGCGTCGGTCAAATCTAGGAACTCATTCGCCGCGGACGTCTCGAAATGCATGACCTCGGTCAGGATGCCCGACTCGGGCGTGCCGGCCAGCACCGTGACGGTCGCATCCGGGCGATGGGTAGCGCGGCGAGTAGTTTCTTTCACGATTGAGGTCCTCGAAGGTCTAGGAAATCCCGGTCACGATAGTCACGCGGGCGGCGGTAATCGAAGCTCCTGTACGATGCCTCCCGGAAGGAGCGCAATATGCCTGCCACAGTGATCGTCGGAACCCAGTGGGGCGACGAAGGCAAAGGAAAGGTGACCGACGTTTTCGCAGAGAACGTCGATTTGGTCGCGAGATATCAGGGTGGCAACAACGCTGGTCACACCATTGTCATCGGCGATGAGCGGTTCGCCTTGACCTTGATTCCCAGCGGGGTCCTCAACCCGGGGGTTACTCCAGTCATCGGCAACGGCACCGTGGTGGACCCGAAGGTCCTTCTGGAAGAGATGGCAGCACTGGCTGCCCGTGACGTCGACGTATCGCTCGTTCGCCTCTCGGCCAATGCCCATCTCATCATGCCGTACCACCGCAAGATCGACGCGCTGCAGGAACGGTTCCTCGGCTCGGGTCAGATCGGAACCACCAAGCGGGGAATCGGCCCCGCCTACACCGACAAGTTCTCCCGTCACGGCATCCGGGTGCAGGACCTCTTTGACCCGAAGATCTTTCGGGACAAGCTCGAAGCCGCTCTCAAAGAAAAGAACAAGACGCTCGTGAAGCTCTACAACCAGCTTCCGATGGACGCCGAGGCCATCGCCGCGGAGTATCTCGAATACGGCCGGCAGTTGGAGTCGCATGTGACCGACACATCGCTCCTGCTATCGGAGGCGCTCGAGGCCGGGAAAGAGGTGCTCTTCGAGGGTGCCCAGGGAACGCTCCTCGACATCGACCACGGAACCTATCCGTTTGTCACCTCCTCCAACCCGACGGCAGGCGGGGCGACCATCGGCAGTGGCGTGGGTCCTACTGCGATCGACAAGGTGGTGGGCGTGACCAAGGCGTACATCTCACGGGTGGGGAGCGGCCCATTCCCTACCGAACTGGATGATGAGATCGGCGAAACCATGATCGAGGTCGGTGGGGAGTATGGAACCGTGACCGGCCGCAGGCGGCGGTGCGGGTGGCTCGACGCAGTGGCACTCCGTTACGCGTCGCGCATCAACGGACTCACCGAGATCGCCCTCACCAAGATCGACGTCCTCTCCGAGTTCGAAACGCTCAAGATCTGCGTCGCCTACGAGGCCGACGGCGAGCGATACGACGAGTTGCCGCGCCAACACCGTGTGCTGTACAACTGCGAGCCCGTATACGAGGAATTGCCCGGCTGGGGCATCGACATCTCGGGCGCCGAATCGTTCGAAGATCTTCCCCCGGCTGCCCTCGACTACATCGCCCGCGTCGAGGAGCTCGCCGGTGTGCCGGTTTCCATGGTCTCGGTTGGGCCCCAGCGCAAGGCAACGTTGACCCGATGATCGACCGTTACTCACGTCCGGAGATGAAGCTCGTCTGGTCCGAGGGCCGGCGCCTCGAGATGTTCCAGGAAGTCCAGGCCCTCGCCGCGGAAGGCTGGGCCAAGCTCGGCGTGGTGCCCGCCCAGGTGGCGAACGCCATCCGGGAGGCGCCGCCGGTCGATCCGGTCGCGATGGCGGAACGAGAGGCTGTCACTCACCATGATGTGGCGGCGTTCGTCGATCTGCTGGCGGGATCGATCCCGGAAGGCGGGGAATGGGTCCACTACGGGCTCACCTCATCGGACATGATCGATACTGCTCAGGCCGCCATCCTGGCCGCCTCGTGCGATCAGCTTCTCAGTCGGACCCGAACACTGTTCGATGTGGTCCGGCGCCGCGCCTTTGAGCACCAATCCACGGTCATGGTGGGGCGCACGCACGGCATCTGGGCGGAGCCGACCAGTTTCGGCCTCAAGCTCGCTACCTGGGCATTCGAGCTCGAGCGCACCTACCAGCGACTCGAGGCCGCTCGCCGCGCCGTGGCGGTCGGCAAGATTTCGGGAGCGGTCGGGACATACGCCCACGTCCCGCCGTCGGTCGAAGACCATGTCTGTCGCGGCCTCGGACTCGAGGTTGAGCCGGCCTCGACCCAGGTGATCAGCCGGGACCGACACTCCGAGTACCTGAACACCCTGGCGTTACTCGGCGCTTCGCTGGAACGCTTCGCGACGGAGATCCGGAACCTGCAGCGGTCGGAGATCGGCGAAGTCATGGAGGCATTCGCCGAAGGTCAGAAGGGCTCCTCGGCCATGCCCCACAAGCGCAACCCGGTTCGCTCAGAGAACGTCACCGGGCTGGCCCGATTGCTGCGCGGCTATGCGCAGGTCGGACTAGAGAACGTCGCCCTGTGGCATGAACGGGACATCAGCCACTCCTCGGCCGAGCGGGTCGTGCTTCCAGACGCCTCGATCGTGGCCGACTTTGCGCTCGCGAGGATGACCGACGTCATCGATCGCCTGGTCGTAAACGCCGACCGCATGGCCGCCAACCTCGAGTCAACCGGCGGGCTCGTCTTCAGCCAGCGGGTGCTCCTCGCCCTCGTCGAATCCGGTTTGAGCCGGGACGCCGCCTATCGAACCGTGCAGCGCAATGCGATGACGGCCTGGGAGGAGGGAACGCAGCTCCGCGACCTCCTCGACGCCGATCCTGAAGTACAGCTATCGAGCACCACCCTCGATCACCTCTTCGATACCTCCGCGTTCCTGCGGAACGCGGAGGCAGTGTTTGAGCGGCTGAGAGCGGTGGAGCTGTAGAGAGCAGCTATCGCATCAGCTGGTTCTCGATACGTATGCCCTGGTTGAAGAACTGCCCCGATCTGAGCGGTTTGGATTGGCGACCCAGATGAGG
>JABDOU010000190.1 GCA_013043085.1 Acidimicrobiia bacterium | reverse complement strand
TTCGCCCGACAGCTCGAGGAATCCTCTTACGTATCGATTCCCCGTCACCACCTCTGAGATGAGCATCCGGCTCGCTGGTTGCGATCCATCGGACGTTGCACCGGCACGCGGGTTGGTCACGGTCGATTCGCCCTGGTCTTCGAGCGACGGTTCCGACGATCCTGAACATCCCGGCAACAGCAAAACTGTGACCAGGCAAGCGGTGACCCAAAGCGAGCGCATGCAGCCATTCTGGTGCCGGTATGATCCTGCGCTGCCAGCCAGGAGGACAACGTGGCCGTAGAACTGTCGCCCGAGGTCAAAGAGATGATTGACGAACCGAACATGGCGTCCCTCGCCACGATCATGGCTGATGGGTCGCCTCATGTATCGACCATGTGGGTCGGCCGACGGGACAACATGTTGATCATGAACACCGTCGAGGGGAGAGTCAAGACGGAGAACATGCTCCGTGACCCTCGGATTTCCGTGTCGGTGTATCGCAAGGACAGCCCCTACCAGAGCCTGCATATAAGAGCCAGGGTGACAAACATCACACCCGAGGGCGGAAACGAAGGAATCGACGAGTTATCTCGCAAGTACCTTGGCAAAGATTATCCGTGGCTCAAACCAGGCGACATTCGCCTCGTTGTAGAAATCGAGCCCGAGTCGGTGGCGACGATGGGGATCTGAAAGCCGGCGAAAGAATCCGCCGTCATGCGTGGTTTCAGAACTGAACCCCGACGGCCTCACACAAGAATTTCATGAACGGCGTAGCGCGCTTGCAATCGTCGGTGAACTTCTGCATGAAATCGGCGGAGGTGATGTCGCTCTGCTTGAGGCGGCCCGATGCCATGAACGACTTACGTTTGAGATCATCGATCAAAGGATGGTCGGCGTCGTATCCCTTGGGTGGACGAATGAGCGAGTCGCCGCCGAGCGCATAGAGCTCTGTGAACTTCTTTGACCGTGTCGCCCTTTTCCAGGCGGCCTGATCGTCGTCGATCTTTTTGCGAATGGCGTACGCAAGTTTCGTTTCTGGATTCCACAGTCCGACGCCCATGAAGCATTCGCCCGGTTGGATGTGGAGGTAGTAGCCAGGTGCGTGGGCGTCCTTGCCCATGACGTGACGGAAATGCAGGCCGGTGTTCGTCTTGTACGGAGTCTTGTCCTTCCCGAATCGCGTGTCTCGCTGGATTCGGAACAGGCTTCCGCCGACGGTCCGTGAGTCAGCCACGAAGAACTCCGAGATGCCCTTGAGGGGCTTTGAGAAATCGTTGATGAAATCGAGTGCCGGTTCTCGAATGTATTGCTCGTATTCGGCCTGATGAGCTTTGAACCATTCCCGGTTGTTGTTTGCCTCGAGGTCCTTGAGAAAGGAGAACAATTTTGGCGAAAAATACCTGCTACCCATGCTGAGCACCCTACCAAGCTGGTTGTACCAGAGACACGAGTAGGGAATTCTTGCCGCCATTGGTGAGTGGTCGTGGCCGCCCGGCCAGGAGAACATGCAGGGTGTCGGCCTGCGCTTCGTCGATTCGCATTTTTTTACGTGCTACGACAGGGCTTTGGTGAGAGCGGGGCCGGTGAGCGCAAAGATCGCGTCGACATGTCCGCCCGGGTCCGAGACCAACTCTGCACCGGCGGCGTCGAGGAAGGCGATCTCGTCCTCGGTGAGACGGCCAACATATTCGTCCATCTCGCCGTATCCGTACGTCACGTTTGACAGATCGACATCCGCCAACAGTTCGGTGTAGCGCTTGAAGTCGAACCCGGCGACGAGTCGAGCCATGTTGCGCTCACCAGCTGCGGTGCCCGTCCCGAAGCCGGTCTGCTCGATCGGAACTTCAACGACCTGTGTGCCATCGATGAACTCGACCGCTCTTCCCTCGGAGAACGGCTTCCAGGCTTCGTCGGGGGAGTCGAGCCGTCCCACAATGATCACATATTCGTCGGCGACGTTGCCCTGCGTCGCCAGCAGATCCTGCACGAGAGCTGCACCGAACGAGATTCCGAGGACGACCACGCGCTTGTCACTGGCGCGAAAGTGGTCGACGACGTCGGCAGCAATCTGGACGCTCTCGTTGTCGGCGGCCTTGGCGGCATCGAAGTCGATGTCGGCGGCGAGGAATCGTTCGGGAGCGAGTGTTTGGGCCTGATGCACATTGACTACAAAGAGCTGGTCGAGGTCCAATCCCTCGGTGAGCAGGGAGAATCCGTTGGAGTCGAGACCCGCGGCCGGCCCACCCTGGGCAAAGACAAGGACGGTCTCGGCGTCGGGGTTACCCACGCTCTCATAGAGCGCGGTGACATCGGAGGTGTCGTCTGTGGTGTCGGTGCTCGCGATAGTTGTGACCAGGGTGCTGGTGGTATCGGTGGCCGCGCTCGTCGTGACCGAGACGTCCGGGGCGGTTCCCTCATCGGAGCCTCCGCATGCTGTGACCCCGACCGAGGCGATCACGATCATGGCGGCCAGATTCCGGACACGCTTGGTGAACATCGGGACATCCTCATTTCGCTCAGAAGAGCACGTGAGACCATCCGGTGACAGGCCCATCGCACCCACACGCTCGCACCAACGGCCCGAACCGAGGCACGGTGCCTTCGGGGCGAGGTCGTCGCAGCCTACGATAGCGTTCGGGCCGGCTCCGCCCCAGGTGTAGACGTGCACGGAGCCATCGACAAAGCGGTGGACTGATCCGTGGGCTAGCGTGCCGCCATGCGAACCCTGACACTCGATCAAGCGCGTCGCATCGCGGTGGGAGCCCAGGGGCTGGACCTTCCAAGGCCAAACCGGGTCGATGTCCGCCACTTTCGCAACGTCATGAACCGCCTCAAGGTGGTGCAACTGGACTCAGTGAATGTCC
>JABDOU010000143.1 GCA_013043085.1 Acidimicrobiia bacterium | reverse complement strand
TCACCACCCGTTCGACCTCAGATTGAACCCGTATCCTCAAGTCGTTCACTCGCTACCTCTTTCCAACGCTTCTCATCGAATCTGTATCGAGAACTGCCGGATTGGATCGTCCGCCGCGCAAGCGATGCTCGAGGCGGGCGACGACCATGGCAAGTTCGATCAGCGCCCGGTCGTTCCCCGGCGGGTACCGGAGCATGTGGACATCATGGGGAGTCAGTTCCAGCGCTTCGGCCCTGCGTTCGAGTTCTTCCAGCGTCCCTACCCTGACTGCGCTCAAGGCTCGATCGCGCAACGTCTCGTACGTCGAGATGTCAGGGCCGCCGCCGGCAAGCGCAGCACCCATGGCATCGACATAGTCGACTCTCGGCGGTGGCAACGTTCGCTGTTTCAAGACTGGCCTCCCGAACCTGTGTCCTGTTCCCCACAGAGTCGCAACAATGGCGAGCAGGCCGAGAATCCATGGCCACGGCCTTTCCAGCGGATCGGGAACCGACGCCGTTACCTGTTCGAATCCCTGAACATATTCGTTGAAAACTACGGTTCGTTGTCCCGCCAGCTGAACCGCGAACCTGAGATTGTCCTCGGCGAGCACGTTCCCGTTTCTGAGTAGATCACTCGTGAGCCCGACTACCCGCCCATCGCCAACCCTGGACGCAACTGCCGCGTACCTTGCAGAGGCATCTACCAGCAACGGGATCGCTGGTCCCAGCTCACCGCTCACACCAGAACCCCCTGCGCCCGTTGTCGTGAGTCGAACCTGTTGGGTCTCGCCGGTAAACAGTGGAGGGCGTTGAAACTCCCCCAACGAGATTGGGCTGAGCGACACTCCGGGCGTCAGAGTCTCGAGCACCTCGAAGGAGGTGATCAGCCATCCTCCATCCTCAACGAAGCTACGCAACGGTTGCCATTCGTCGACCAGGATCTCCTCGGCCCCCACCACCATGACGAGAACCGAATCGCCAGGCAGGTTTTGCGCGGTCAAGGGTTCCCGGAGCCGAATCAGCGGGTTACCAAGCTGATCGAGAGCGTCGTACCAATAGCTGAAGCCGACCGAGGTTCTCACAAGAGTCGAGTTACGGGCACCCCCGTTTGTGCTCGCCCTGGAAACAGCAAACAGGGCCATGCCAAGCACAGCCAAAACCAGCGCAACCTGGATCCCCGAAGCACGCAGATCCCGCTTAGCCACGTCTCTGGCCTCTGGTCTGGCCGGTCAGGTCGGTGAGGAGTTCGGCCCAATCGCGCTTGCTCGATTCGAGCTCGAGCCAATCGGTCGATCGAAGGCCATAGACGGTCTCGTCAAACGTGTCTGTCAATCGGTCGAACACGCCATGGCTGACCTGAGATCGGTAGAAACCGTTGGGCAGCGACGGCGTGTACGTAACAACCCCGAGACGATTGAGATCGCGCAATCCTGCCTCGTAGCGCAACCGGAGGGCGTCATCGAAACGGCCCTCGGCCTCAGCCTGCTCTGCCTCCGTCAGGGACCGCCCTATCGTCTGGCGGGCGGGTACGGGTGGAGGGTCGCTCGGTTCGGTCTCAGACACACCGGTCCGGCGCCGCATCCAGGTCACGATCAACCTCGCGAGGACCGCCAGCACCACAAGCAAAACGACGATCGACACAATTCGGCCCACTCCTTCGAGGCTCACCGGCTGAGAGCTCTCGGGCGGAACGACGGCGGTGGTCGTGGTTGTGATGTCGGTTTGTCCGCCTCCCGGGGAGCCGATCGCCTCTTGACCTTCGACGCCCGATCCATCGAAGCCGCCGAGCGCTCGCTCGGTAATCGAGGGTTCGAAGGCTTCGCCGTCTACGAACTCGAGACCCGTGAGATCGGCCGGGGATCGATTCAGGCTCGTCAAGACAGCGGTCGCCCGATTGCCAGTTTCTTGATGAAGGTATTCGAGATCGACCGGCTGTCCTTCGACAGAATCGACCTCGGGGAGGGCCGAGGTGTCGTCGTTCACGAGATTCCGCATTTCGGTTCGATACTCCTGGCGAGTGAGGTCGACGCGGAGCAAGACCGGGATCACGAGGTGCGAATGGCTTCGAGGCGCTGCTGCAGGTCGAAGGCCTCGTTTCTGACCCGGGCGTCAACATACATGACGGCGAGCCCCACCGGAAAGATCGGAATGGCGGCGGCTGCCGTCACGAAAGCAAGCGGCCACAGCACGACGCTCGGGTCGAGCCCGACGCCGAGGGCCTCCAGACCGAATGCGGTGATCCACACGGCTGCAGTCAGCACGCCCAATATCAGTGCGAACCACAGGTAGAAGGCGAGAATCGTGCCCCGAACGCCCCGTGTCAGCCTCCAGGTGCGAGCGATGGTGTCGAACAACCTGCCGTGTTCTTCGATCACGATCGGAACCGCAATCCCTGCCCAGGCAAGTATCACGAGTCCGGGTAAGACTCCGGCCACCAGACCCATCAGGGAGGCACCGAAGACGAGATATCCGATCACCAGAGCCGTCGGACGCAGACTCGACCTGATCGCCGAAGCAACTGTGGCCGTTCGGCCGAAGTAGGTGTCGAGTGCGACAACGCACATCACGAGGAGTGCGAACGGAACAGTCAAAAGAGAGATCAAGGCTGCCAGCTGAAATCCCGGACCGAGCGTGAAGAAGGCATACGCCCCGAGGCCGGAGGTGCCGACGGTTGCTACGGCAAACGGGGCCAGGACCGCAAAGGCGCGTTTCGTCACGTTGATCGCGACGTCGAGGGCCTCTCCGGTGGCCAATGGGCGAAATTCACGGGTCACCATCGGACCGTAACGGTAGGGCCGGAGGCTGGATCTGCGGCGGCTTTTGCGAGGTCTGTGGAACGATCCGGGTTACGACAGCTCGAGCCGAACGAGCTCCACCAACCGGTCTGCGATGGTCGCAGCCTGGTGTGCCTCCGGCGCCTCGACCATCACCCGCACCAGCGGTTCGGTGCCGGACGGTCGCACCAGAATGCGACCGGAATCGCCGAGCTCCCGCTCAGCCTCATCGACCCCCTCCCACAGGGCTTCAGCCATATCGAGACGATCTTTCTTCTCTACATGGACATTGCGCAACACCTGGGGATACTCATTCATGATCAGACGCAGCTCGGTCAGCGGACTGCCGGTCGCAGCCATGACATCGAGCAACTGAATCGCGGTGAGCAGGCCGTCTCCGGTTCTCGAGATGTTGGAGAAGATGACATGCCCGGACTGTTCCCCGCCAAGCACCGCACCGTGTTCCTTCATGGCTTCGGCAACATAGCGATCTCCGACAGCGGTCGCTATGACCTCGATCCCCTCGCGATCCATCGCCTTCATGAAACCGAGGTTGGCCATCACGGTTCCCACGATCTTGTCGTCTTTGAGCCGACCCTCTTGTTTCAGATGTCCGGCAATGACAGCCATGATGATGTCACCGTTTGCAACAATGCCATCTTCATCGATGGCAATCAGCCGATCAGCATCTCCGTCGAAACACAATCCAACCCGGCCATCGGTAACCGCTGCGAGCGCCGTTGGATTGGTCGCTCCGCATCCCTCGTTGATGTTGGTGCCGTTCGGAGCATCGCAGGTCACGAGAACGTCGGCTCCGAGGCCTTTGAACAGCTCAGGCGCTGCCTGGAACGCGGCGCCGTTTGCGCAATCGACGGCAATCTCAAAACCCCGATGAGAGAACCGGGCTTGTTCGGCAAGCCAACTCACGTAGCGCGCCCTGGCAGTCCCGTCCACAACCCGGATTCCAGGTCCGGCAGGCGGTTTGGCCCAGGGTGGGCCGGCGCGCAGACGCGCCTCGATCTCGTCTTCGAGTTTGTCGCTGAGCTTGGCTCCGTCTCCGCCAAAAAATTTGATCCCGTTGTCTGACGCCGGATTGTGCGATGCGCTGACGACGACTCCGAACGTCGCCCTCGCTTCTTTGGCGAGGTGGGCAACCCCGGCCGTTGGAAGGATGCCGAGATCGTGCACATCAAGTCCAGCAGCCGTGAACCCCGCCGTGAGGGCGGCGGCCAGGAGATCTCCGGAACGCCGGGTGTCGCGGCCGATGAACACCGAACCTTCCCTACCCTCGCCGGCGGCGCGCGCCAGCGCAGTTGCGAACTCAGGAGTCAGGACCTCAGGAGCGGGACCGCGAATCCCATCGGTCCCGAACAGTCGAGACCCGGAATCGAGAAGAGACACTTACCGCTTTGTGAACTGAGGTGCCCGGCGAGCCTTGCGCAGGCCGTATCGCTTTGGCTCAACACGGCGATCGTCTCGTGTGAGAAAACCACCCTTTTTGAGCAGCGGCCGGAGATCAGGATCGAGTTCGATCAGACTGCGGGCAATGCCGAGGCGAATCGCGTCAACTTGCCCGGTGGTTCCACCGCCTTCGACCTTGACCTTGATGTCAAACGAACCTTCGGACTCGGTCACCTTGAGCGGCTCCATGAGGCGCGCCCGGTGACCCGTCATGGGAAAGTAGGTCTCGAGGTTGCGACCGTTGATGCTGACGTTGCCGGTTCCGGAGTAGAAACGAACGCGAGCGACCGAGGTCTTGCGACGTCCTGTCGTTTGTGTGAGGGTTTCGGCCATCAACTGTCCACTTTCTTGATATCGATCGCAAGCGATTCGGGTTTTTGGGAGGCATGCGGATGTTCGCTGCCGGCATACACATGCAGCTTGCGATACATGGCGCGGCCAAGCCGGTTCTTTGGCAACATGCCTTTGATGGCACGTTCGACCACGGCTTCCGGTCGACGGGCGATGAGCGCTTCGAAAGATTCGGCTTTGATGCCACCGGGGTATCCGGAGTGCCGGTAGTAGATCTTTTCTTCGGATTTCTTCGAGGTCACCCTGACCTTGTCGGCGTTGACGACAATGACATAGTCACCGACGTCGAGGTGCGGCGTGAAGGACGGCTTGTGCTTGCCTCGCAACACTTTTGCGACCTCTGAGGCGAGTCGCCCGAGCGGTAGATCGGCCGCGTCGACCACATACCACGCTCGGGTGATGTCGTCGATTTTGGGGACGTAGGTACGTTGCATACTTGCCTCTTTGGATGGTTCACGGACGTGTCGTACGCGCAGACAGAAACCGCGGCACGCCGAATGGTTCCGAACGGAACGGGGTCATACTAGCCAAGGTTGTCACGGGTGCCAACGGTCGCCTTCATAGGAGACACCCATGAGCTTGAGCCCCTGCGGTGGCGCTGCGCCGGAGGCCAGGTTCCGGTCTCCGCTCTGCATCGCCCTGGCGACGTCTTCGACACTTCGATTTCCTTTGCCAACTTCAACGCACATCGCAACCAGAGATCGGACCATCTGGTGACAGAACGCATTGGCCTCGATCTCGAATACGACGATGTCATCGTCGCGCTTCCAGAACGCATCGAGCACGTAACGTTTGCGTGATTTTCCGTCATCGTCACGGCAAAACGCCGAAAAATCTTGCTCCCCGACAAAGAGCTGAGCACCTTCGTGCATGCGGCCGACGTCGAGCGCGTGGTGTACGTGCCAGGTAACACCCCGGCGGAACGGGTCAGGCACAGATCGATTGAGGATCTCATAGCGGTAGCGGCGCGTGACAGCATCGCGTCTGGCGTCGAATCCCGCACCTACCTCAGCCGCGGACAAGACGGCGATCTCGGGGCCGAGGAGACTGTTCAGCGATCTGGCAAGCCTGACGACGTCGAGCTCGGCGTCATGGTCGAAGGAAACCACCTGTCCCGCAGCGTGGACCCCCGCATCAGTCCTGCCTGCCACCTGAGTCCGTACTTCGCCAACGATCCGTTCGAGAGCGGCCTCGAGGTCCCCCTGTACCGTTCTCACATCGGGCTGGATCGCGTATCCGTGGAACCCCGAGCCGTCATAGGAGAGATCGAGGCGGTAGGTGGGCACCTAGATCTGGAAGATGAATACAGCCAGGAAGTAGCCAAACGCTCCGGCAAGCCCGGCCAGCACCGCCTTGTCTTTTGGCACGTCGTACACGGCTTGAGCTCCGACCGACATGATGAGCACTCCCCAGGCCGCAGGCAGCAGATAGATGAACACCGGAGACGACAACCGGGTAAACGCCGAGATGAATGGGATCAACAACAGCGGAGTGTGAGCGAAACCCACAACGGGAAGACCTGCGTGGTATCGGCCGTGACCGCCAAGCACGTTGGTTGCCACGTACCAGAACACGCCTGCGGCGATAAGCCAGCGAAAGCCGGCGTTGGCGGCACCCGCGATGAGGGCCACAATCCAGCTCAGCCAGTTGAACGGGTCGAGACCCACGACATCGAGAAGGAACAGCAAAGGGACGAGCACGGACACGGCGAAAACGACGATGTACGCGTCTGCGGTCGCGGTCCCGGCGAACACCATTTGCTGGAACGGCGCGCGCTTCAAAAGCGCGGTATCGACGGTTGTGCGGAGAACTCCCATTCGAGGCAGGCTAGCTCAGATAGCGTTGCCGCGAGTCAGCAAGACAGGCTCTGAACAACTGAGAAGAAGACGGCCGTCAGACGAGTTCGATGACAGCCATCTCGGCACCATCGCCGCGCCTGGGACCCATCTTGACGATGCGGGTATAACCGCCATTGCGATCCACATAACGCGGGGCGACATCATCGAACAGCTTCGTAACCACCTCGAGATCTCCGATCTCGGCGATCACTTGGCGGCGATTGTGCAACGTACCGGTACGAGCCTTGGTCATCAGCTTCTCGGCATAAGGGCGGACCAGTTTGGCCTTGGCGACCGTGGTCTCCACCTTGCCATAGAAAAACAGATCGGCTGCGAGGTTGCGCAGGACAAGCCTCTGGTTCTGTGGGCTGCCGCCGAGACGGGGACCCTTCTTAGGCCGGGGCATCAGGGCGCTCGATGTCTGTGTCCTTGGACATTGTCAGGGAAAGACCGAGCTCGTCGAGCTTGACAGTCACTTCTTCGAGGCTTTTCTGCCCGAAGTTCGTGATGTTCAACAGGTCGTCTTCGGTCATCTGCACGAGTTCTCCAACGGTCTTGACTTGAGCACGCCGGAGGCAGTTACGAGGGCGTTCTGAAAGGTCGAGAGCTTCGATCGGAAGGTCGAGGTCCGGACTCACGGAATCGCCAACGACGACGTCGCCAAGCTCGAGACCCTGGCCCATTCCTTCGCCAACGTCTGCGAAGAGACCGAGAAGTTCGCGCAGCGTCTTGCCAGCCGACGAGATGGCCTCCGATGGGGCGATCGAACCATCGGTTTCGACATCGAGCACCAGCCGGTCGAAGTTCGTCATCTGGCCGACCTGGGTGTTTTCAATGCGGAAACTCACATTACGCACCGGCGAAAAAATCGAGTCGATCGGGATGATGCCGATCGTGTCCGTCGACTTGTTGCGATCAGCAGAGCGGTATCCGACGCCCCGCTCAACCGTCACTTCCATTTCCAGCTTGCCGGACGAAGACAGCGTTGCAATCACCTGGTCGGGGTTGATGATCTCCACGCCCGCCGGAACTTTGAAATCGCCTGCCTTGACCTCACCGGCCTTGGACGCCGAAAGAAACAGCGTCTGCGGCTCTTCGGATTCCGTGTTGAGAACCACCTGCTTGAGGTTGAGGATGATGTCAACGGCGTCTTCTTTCACCCCGTCGATCGTCGTGTACTCGTGCACAACGCCCTCGATGCGGACGTTGGTAATGGCGGCACCCGGGATGCGCGAAAGCAGAGTCCGGCGCATGGTGTTTCCCATCGTGTGCCCAAACCCCGGCTCGAGCGGCTCGACAACGAATTGCGCTCGGTTGCCGTCGGATGACACTTCTTCGATTTGGGGGCGCTGGACTATGAGCACGGGAGCTCCTTCGTTTTCTACTTGGAGTACAGCTCAACGATGAGCTGTTCTTGAATCTGTGTATCGATTTGAGCCCGGTTAGGAAGCTCGGTCACAGTGATCTTCTTGGCGTCGGTGTCGACATTGAGCCATTCCGGGATGACCCGGTCGCCGCCGGTGTCGACGGAGTGCTGCACAACGATGAGGTTCTTGCTGCGTTCTTTGAGCGCCACGGTGTCGCCTGCTCGCACCTGATAACTCGGGATGTTGACCTTCTTGCCATTCACCTCGAAGTGCGAATGATTCACGAGCTGGCGAGCCTGCGGACGGGTGTTGGCCAGGCCCGACCGATACACGACGTTGTCGAGCCGCGATTCGAGCAGTCGCAACAGGTTTTCGCCTGTGATGCCGGTCTGGCGGTTGGCCTCCTGGTAGTAGCGGCGGAATTGTCGCTCCAGAATGCCGTACATATAGCGAAGCTTCTGCTTCTCACGCAGCTGGATCAGATACTCGGTCTCTCGGGTACGGCCGCGACCGTGTTCACCAGGTGGGTAAGGCTTGCGGTTGGTCGCACAGTTCTTGGATTGGCAGAGCTGGACCCTGGCCCGGCGGCACGGCTTGCAGGTTGGTCCGAGATAGCGAGCCATCAGCGATGCCTCCGCTTCTTGGGTCGGCAGCCGTTGTGCGGCATCGGGGTGACGTCTTTGATGCCGGTCACTTCGATGCCCATCGATTGCAGCGTGCGGATGGCGGTCTCACGACCCGATCCGGATCCCCGCACGATCACGTCGAGCTTGCGAATGCCGAACTCCCCAGCTTTGCGGGCGGCTTGTTCGGCCGCAACCTGGGCGGCGTATGGCGTCGACTTACGCGAACCCTTGAAGCCAACGGTACCGCTCGACGTCCAGAAGATCGTGTTGCCTGCCAGATCGGCGATCGTGATGATCGTGTTGTTGAACGTGGCGCGTATATGAGCCTGAGCGTGTGTGATGATCTTTCGTTCCCGCCCACGCCGTTGGCGTGTAGCAGGACCGTCGCCGGTTTCGGTTGCCGGCGCATCCGACGAAGCAGGTTGTGAGCCCGGGCTGTCGGTCGGTGGGTTTTCCGCAGCAGGAGCCGCTTCCGGTGGTGCGGGAGCCATTTCGGCCGGGGCCGTGTCTTGCGCCACGGCGGTATCGGGGGTGACGTCTTCGGCCATTACTTGGTTACCTTCTTCTTACCGGCGATGGGGGCCCTGCGACCTTTGCGGGTGCGGGCGTTCGTATGTGTGCGTTGGCCGCGTACCGGCAGTCCGCGACGATGGCGAATGCCCTGATATGAACCGATATCGATTTTGCGCTTGATGTTCTGCTGGACTTCGCGACGCAGGTCACCTTCCACCCGGTACGAGTTTTCAATCGTGCGGCGTATCCGGGCAACCTCGTCGTCGGTGAGATCGCGGGTACGGGTAGATGGATCGATCTTGGCTTCCTGACAGATCAACGAGGCAGAGGTATTGCCGACGCCGTAGATATAGGTGAGGGCGATGTGAATCTGCTTGTCTCTGGGGAGATCGACTCCGGATATACGAGCCACGTGCTCAGCCCTGCCTTTGCTTATGTCGCGGATTACTACAAATCACCCAGACGCGTCCGTGCCGTCGAATAACGCGACACTTCTCACACATCTTTTTTACCGATGGACGGACCTTCATCGAACATTCCTGTACATTGCTTGCCACATTGCTTGCTTGGCCGACCGTGGCCCGGCAAGCCTCTTGTTCTTGTTGTCTCAACTACTTATAGCGGTATGTAATACGGCCCCTGGAGAGGTCGTATGGTGACAATTCCAGGCGAACGCGATCTCCGGTGAGAATCTTGATGTAATACATCCGCATCTTGCCGGAAATGGTTGCGAGCACTTCGTGTTCGTTATCGAGCTTGACGCGAAACATCGCATTCGGCAACGTTTCTTGAATCGTCCCCTCAATTTCGATTACGTCGTCTTTTCGCGCCACTCAACCTCGTGTCGTGATAGGAGTTTTGGCCACCATAAACCGCTCACGGCGGAGGCCGAACCGCAAGTATAGCGACCCCTGGGGCAATTTCGCAATGGCCTGAATTGATCGTCGGCCCTGTCTCACGATGGTGGCATGACCCGCATCACATAACGATCGAAATGAGGGATTGCGAACTCAACCCAGCCGTAGCGGGGCGCATAAATGACGCCTTCATGAATCAGTCGATCACGAAATGCCGCAACCTCGGCGGTGGCTTTTCCGCCGGCAGCGGCGACCTCACCGGACCGGTGCGGCCCAGCCCCCAGCGATGCCAACGCCTGCACGTATGCGACTTCAGACGCGGGGATTCGGGCGATACGGGCCGCAAAAAACGATGCGTCCAGGGCATGATCGGCATTGGGAACCGCCCGCTCAACGTCTGACAGCGAGATCGGGTCGTCCATGGCCGCGTTCCAGGTGTGATAGGCCCATGTTTGGACAAAGAACGGGAAACCGTCCGAAAGATCAACGATCCGCTCCGCCGCCGCGACAGCCCAGCTCACTCCCAGTTCGGCGGCCGGATCGACCACCGCTTGCATCACCTCATCAGGCGAAAGCGGCCCCAGCTCCCACACCTGAAACATGCGTTCGGCGTAGGTGGCGGCCTTCGCAACTTCCCCGATGAGATTGGGTAGTCCGGCGATGAGCGTAAACATCGGAAGCCCGTCCTGGCCGCAGCGGTGCACGCCTGCCAACAGTCGTCGAAGATCGGAGCGATCCAGCATCTGGGCCTCGTCGAGTGCCAGCATCACGCCCAATTCGGCTTCTTCGGCTGCTCTGGCAACATCCGTGATCACATCCGAAAGGGCCTCACGGTCTGGATGGGCCTGGCGCTCGACTGACACTCCGGTGCCTGCAAGGGTGAGCGATACCGACTCGATGGAGCGCAGGGCCCGGGTGACTCTCGCTCCCCCATCGAATTCCTCGAGGATTCGCCGCGCCTGGCGAAGCACGCTACTGATGGTGTCCTCTCCTCCCAGCGCCTCCACCCGGATCACCCTATAGCCAAGACGCTCGGCGACCGCAGCTACCTTCCCGAGCAGGACGGTCTTGCCGACGCCGCGCAAACCCGTAATCAGCAGGTGTTGGCTGGCCCGCGACGCTACGAGACGCGAAAGCGCCACTTCTGCCGCCTCTATGATCTGATCGCGGCCAACCAGCGCCGGCGGCGGAGTTCCGGCGCCAGGAGCGTACGGATTGGCTACCGGGTCATATAGTTCAACCGACATGCCGCTACTTTAGCAACATTCGCTAACGAAGCTAAAGAAGTGCGCCCCGGTGGCACGAGCGCAGCGCCTGACAACTACGATTTCGATGGAAACGGGAGGCCATTAATCGAGATCTTGCATGTCGTTGTGATCGTTGCAGCGTTGCTGTGCGCACTCGTGACAGGACTCCTGTTCGGCTTCGTCGTCGTCGCCATGCCTGGCATCGGCACGCTTCCCGATAGAGATTTCCTGCGCGGATTTCGAGTAATGGACCGCGTGATCCAGGACGGTCATCCGCTGTTCATGGCGGCCTGGATCGGTTCAGTTCTCGCCGTTGTGGCAACGGCAGTACTGGGCGTGTTGCAGCTCGAGGGATCGGAGCGTGTGCTCGCGGTGGCCGCGGCGGCCGTCTATCTCCTGGGGGTGCAGCTTCCGACCGCTGCGATCAACATTCCGATGAACAACAAGCTGCAGTCCCTCGAACTCGAATCCATGGACGATGCCGCCATGAGCTCTGCGCGCCTCGACTTTGAAGAACGGTGGAACCGCTGGAACACAATCCGTACCGGGCTCGGAGTTGTCACAACCGTGTTACTGCTGATTCTGCTGCTGCAACTGACTCCCTGATTGCACGAGCTGAGCACCTCCCGGGCGCTCGTAGCTCTCGCTAGGCCGTTAGGACTTTGGGGCCTTCTGGAGTCAGGGCGATCGTGTGTTCGAAGTGGGCCGAAAGTGAGCCGTCTTCGGTGACGATGGTCCAGCCGTCGTCGAGCATGGTCGTCTTCCACTCCCCTATGT